>CAZPDA010000073.1:0-12739 GCA_964585115.1 uncultured Flavipsychrobacter sp. | reverse complement strand
GACTTCTATACAGGTAAAGGATATAATGGCACACAAGGTGCTTCTATGCAGTCTTACTTAGAGTCTCTGGGCACTAAAGATGATAACGGAGTGCTGATGTCTGACCTGATAGAGACGGAAATGAACGAAGCACTAACAGCACTGGAAGGACTGAACACAACAATACTTGATGGCGTTCAAAACAATAGAACACAAGTTTTAGGCATCTACGAAGAGATACAAGATGTAGTACCACTACTAAAAGTAGATATGGTATCTGCATTTAGTATTTCTATTACGTACACAGATAATGATGGTGACTAAGGCATGCTTGGTAATAAAAAGCACATATCATTTTTAGCATACATAGAGCAGCCCGTTCATTCGGCTGCTCTTGCTGCTTTTCGCTTTTTATTCGGCATCATGATATTGGGTAGCACTATTCGCTTTTGGGCAAAAGGGTGGATAGAAGAGCTCTATATCAAACCTCAATTCTTCTTTAGCTACTACGGGCTGGAATGGATAAAACCACTTGGCGAGCATACCTACTGGCTATTCATCATTTGTGGCATTAGTGCATTGTTATTTGCATTAGGTCTGTTCTATAGGCTATCATCCATATTACTCTTCTTGAGCTTTACCTACATAGAGTTCATGGACAAGACCAACTACCTCAACCACTATTACTTCGTCACACTGGTACTGTTCCTGATGATATGGCTACCTGCTAATGCTAACTACTCACTGGATGCACTTCGTAATAAGCAATTGTACAAACGCTACATACCCCGCTGGACCTTAGGCAGTATACGCCTAATGATAGCTTTAGTATACTTCTACGCAGGTATCGCAAAGCTAAATAGTGATTGGATAATGGACGCTATGCCATTAAGACTATGGCTACCCGCTAATAATGACATGCCTGTCATTGGTTCTCTTTTCAATCATCTATGGGTGGCATACTTCTTTAGCTGGTTCGGAGCTTTATATGATATTACTGTTCCTTTCTTTTTGATGAACAGAAAGACCAGACCTTATGCATATGCCACAGTTATAGTCTTCCACCTGCTCACAGCTATGCTATTCCCCATTGGAGTCTTCCCTTATGTAATGATCGTATCGGCACTAGTGTTCTTTGACAGTAAGGATTGGGACAAACTACTTAATACTGTTAGCAATTATATAAAGCCTAATAAGACTCATAATACAACAAGTTGTTATACCTTTGCGCCACTTTTTAAGAAGCCTGTCATGGCTCTGTTTGCCGTGTTCTTTGTGATACAGCTACTTATGCCTTGGCGATACCTGCTAACACAGGATGAGCTGTTTTGGACAGAAGAGGGTTATCGCTTCTCTTGGCGGGTGATGCTGATGGAAAAGATGGGCTATGCTCAGTTTGTGGTAAAGGATGCGGAGACAGGAGAAAAAGTAGCAGTGAACAATAACTTGTTCCTAACGCGTAACCAGGAGAAGATGATGGCAACACAGCCCGATTTCATTCTGCAATACGCACACCTGTTGCACAACCACTATGAACAAATGGGCATGAGCGACCCTGAAGTGTACGCAACTATATATGTAGCTATGAACGGACGACGAAGCAGATTATTTGTAGATACTTCAGTAAACCTAGCTAAGGTGCAAGATGGCTATAAACATAAAAACTGGTTACTAGCTTTTGATGACAAGATATATGGACTGTAGATATGTGGTTCTTATTGTGGCGATGATGCTACCTGCTCTTTCTTTTGCGCAGGATAGCACAAAGAAGCGTGCAGACCTGAGTGAAGTAAAGGTAACCGATAAGAAAGAAAGCAACTTCGGACACATGTATCAGGTAGATGGCATGAAGATAACCGTAGGTAAAAAGTCTGAGGTCATCAATGTAGAGCAATTAACAGTAAACAAGGCTACTAATAATACAAGGCAGGTATATGCAAAGGTTGCAGGGCTAAACATATTTGAGAATGATGGAGCTGGCCTGCAATTAAGTATCGGCGGTCGTGGATTAGACCCCAACCGCACTTCTAACTTCAACGTTCGCCAAAATGGCTACGACATTAGTGCTGATGCATTGGGCTACCCCGAGAGCTACTACACTCCACCTGCAGAAGCACTATCTAAGATAGAGATACTAAAAGGTGCGGCAGGACTTCAATACGGTACACAGTTCGGTGGCTTGCTGAACTTTGAGATGAAGCAGCCTGGTGCTGACAAAGCATTTTCACTGGAAAGCCGTCAAACAATCGGCTCTTATGGTTTCTTTGGCTCGTTCAACAGTATTAGCGGCACAAAAGGGAAGATAAAGTATTATGCTTACGGTCATTACAAAAAAGGTAATGGCTGGAGGCCGAACAGTCAATTCGAGTCTTTCAACGGATATGCGGACATACACTATCAGGCAAGTGATAAAAGCATGATAGGTCTTGAACTTACCCACCTACAATACTTAGCACAACAACCGGGCGGGCTTACGGATAAGATGTTCGAGGAAGACCCGCGCCAAAGCAACCGCTCTCGCAACTGGTTTGCCGTAAAGTGGAACTTGATAGATCTGGAGTGGGATTACCGCATCTCACCACGCACAAGACTACAAACACGTGCCTATACACTTATCGCCTCAAGAAAAGCTATAGGCTTTAGAGACAACAGACCATCAACCAAAGACCCGGGCACTACTAGAGACCTACTTGTGGGCGACTTCAATAATATTGCTTTAGAATCTCGCTTGATGCACCGCTATACTATGGGCAATCAGATGCATGTTTTCCTTGGTGGTGTGCGTGTATACAATGGACATAGTACGAACCAACAAGGCTATGTAAACAATGGTGATGGTGCTAACTTCAACTTTACAGATGAGACCAGCCAGCTTGCATCAGATTATGAATATCCTAACCTGAATATGGCAGCCTTTGTTGAGCATATATTCCGTATCACTTCTAAATGGAGTGTGACACCGGGTGTACGTTTAGAGTACATCAAAACTCAGGCACAAGGCAGCTACAGAGACAGACAAACAGACCTTGCCGGCAATATACTTGTAGACAGTATGATAGGTGAGGTAAGAGAATTACCAAGAACCTTTGTGCTAGCAGGTATCGGTAGTAGTTATAAGTTATCAAGCAACATAGAGAGCTATGCTAACTTCTCTCAAAACTATCGTTCTGTAACCTTTAGCGATATACGCATCATCAACCCAAGCTTTAGGATAGACCCTAATATACAAGACGAAAAAGGATGGAGTGCTGATATGGGACTGCGTGGCAACATCAACAAGCTGTTCCGCTTTGATGCCAGCTTATTCTACCTATACTATGGCAACAGGATAGGTGAATATCAGGCTAAGGAAGGCAACAGGACCTTCCGTGCAAGAGGCAATGTAGGTGTGGCGCAAATATATGGTTTAGAGACATTTATGGAGCTTGATGTACTTAGTGCTATAAAGCCATCCTCTAAGATGGATGTGACCGTATACTCAAACTTGGCATTGACCAATGCCACTTATACTCAAAGTGACATCACAGCTGTAGAAGGGAAACGTGTTGAATATGTACCTTTCCTGAACTGGAAAACAGGCTTACAAACAGGGTATAAGAACTTCAAACTGACCTATCAATTCAGCTGGCTTACAGACCAATATACTGATGCAACTAATGCACCAGACGGTGGCTATACAGGCGTGAACGGTAAAGTACCTGACTACAAGTTGATGGACCTTTCTGTATCCTACAGCTGGAAGTGGCTGATACTGGAAGGTAGTGTGAACAATGTGGCTAACGTTGCTTACTTCACCCGTAGGGCTACAGGCTACCCTGGTCCGGGTATCATTCCGGGTGATGGTAGAAGCTTCTTCCTAACGGCAGGTGTAAAGCTATAATAGGTTGCTACTTATTATATAATGTAGGTGCTAACCTTAGCTCCTCTATTATTTCTTTAGTCAAGTTCTGCTGAGTGAGCCCTACTCTATTTAGTTTAGCCCATAGATCTGTACCCGTATTCATTAGGTCAAAGAGTTTCTCCTTACCATATATCCTATATGTTCTTTCGCATATCAAAGCCCCTAGCATATAGGGTACCAATGTCTCATCATTTGCAGCATATAGCTTTTCATATGGGTTGGTATGCTCTGACAGGTCTATGCTGGCAGTATCCATATAAGCTGCAAACTGCTGCCTATGCCATTCATAATTGTAAGTACCACTACCACCTATGTAAGTAGCCATACCTTCATTCAGCAGACCATGTGTATGCTTAAATAGATCTTCAATATAGATATGTACTATCTCATGCGTATAATATTCTGAGTTATTACCTGAATAGATGATGTTTCCCTTATCAGCCATGCCGCCAGTCTTGCTGAAGAACATATTAGGCAAATAATCAAAGCCCTTTACTTCAAATACTTGTTTAGGTGAGTAGCAAGAATAATAAGTAATAGGTATAGGTGATGTCTCAAAAAAATCACCTATAGCTTCTATATCAGCAGCTTGTAGGTCTACCTCTTTTTGGTTGATGTTTTTTCCTTTAGGATATCTATAGGTGATACTATTCACCTTCTTTGTGTGCCAATCTTTTGTTTGGTGGTCAGTAGCTCTTTTTAGCTTCCACTCTCCGCCGTACTTTACAGCTACTATATTATAGATACACCTGATAACCGTTTCGCTAGTGTTCGGGTCTACTCCTATAAAGGCAACCTTCAATAACTTCTCATCATCACTGATAGGTACCAGTTCCATCAAGCTAGGCTTAAAGTAATTAGCTCCATGTCTGCTACTTTCTATTTTATAGATATCTGCATAAGGATATACATACCTATCAAAGTCGCTATTCAACCAATATGCATTTTCACTCAAAGAGTTGTTCTTTGTATTTAAGAAGCCGTTTAGTACGCTAATGACTTTTTGATTATCTGTATCTCTTTTATCTACTGAGGGAGATATTGAAAAACTATACTCTTTAATGGTACTCACCTGTGCAATACAGGGCGTAAAAGTGAAGAATAATATTATGTAGATTAGTCTTTTCATACTAAATAGAGTATCAGTTCCAGCACCCTAAAGTACTCCTAAATATCTCTACCCAATAATTTACCAGCTAAACCTTAACATCTCATTTGTATATAAAATATTGTATTGCATTTACTGAATAGTACCTTTACGTCGATATACAATAAATGGGTAAACGCTTTATAAAACGGTCTTGTAGTATCCTATTCTTTTTTATAGGAATACTTTTACTCAACACGATATCATTGCATAGCTATGCAAATGACAAGTATATACTTGAAGAGCAAGATATTTTAGAGCTGTCGGTAGAAAAAGATATTTCCGATGACTGTCATATAAAATTGATCCCAACATTAGATGCCACCCTTCCTTGGCAAGATCTAACAATAATTAGACAGGCTTCTTTATGTTCTGACAATATTGGCACATGCCAAACTCGTCACAAACAGCTATATACATACAGGCTATACATCCTGTACCACCAACTACGCTCTTACCTTAGTTAGCACTCCTTACACAAGCTTTATTGCAAATAAATATGTTCATAGAAAGAACATATTCGTGATTTTATCTGTTTTAATAACAAAATAAAACAACATACATGAGTGTTATCATTCCAAACGCTGAACATTCGGTCTTTGACCAATGGATAACAGCACTGAACGAACATAACGTTAGCGCACTATGCAACTTATACGCTAGCAATGCCATATTAATACCCGCTACATCTAATGAGATAAAGTATGCTTACGACGATATACAAGAGCACTTTGAGTACTTGATGACCAAAGAAGATATTAAAGCAGAACTATTAAATAACCATACACGCTATGAAAATGGTCATAGAATAGATACAGGGAATTATCAATTCACTTGGCAAGAAGGAGGAGAAATAGTATCTGCAAAAGTTAGATTCTCATTTCTAGTTGACAACCATAAGATCGTGGTTCATCATTCCAGCTTTTGGCCTCAAGAATGATCAATTTAGAGATCAATAATAAAAGTAGAATAGAAGGTCAATTATAAGCAATAGTTGACCTTTTTACGTGAAATAAAAATTGTCAAAAAGAAGTATTTTTGCTATATTTATATACATATGATATAGCACTAAGAAAACAATGCGAGAACAAAAAACTGATAACAGGGAACAAAAGAGAACAATAAGAAACAACGGGAAACAAGGTCATTTTTCACAAAGCGTTGAAAGCCAACGGGATCCACAAAAGCATATCACCCCAAACATTTCTGAGAACAAAAGGGAACAAAATTAACTTTCAGCTAAAAGAGTTGTAAGGAATGAGTAGATAAGAAGTCTATATAAACAAAAAAGATGCTGAGAAACTCAACATCTTTTTAGGTGGCGGAGAGAGAGGGATTCGAACCCCCGGTCCTTTGACAGACAACGGTTTTCAAGACCGCCGCATTCGACCACTCTGCCATCTCTCCGGGCGCAAAATTATATAAGCAGATCGAATTTTTAAAACTATTTTACGATTACGTTATATTTTTTCTAAGCCTATGTTATGAAAAGCAGTACTGTAAAGCCTTATGACTAAAAAAATTATTTAAACCAACCTGCTTTATCATTGCAAAACATGTAACACAACGTTAAAAACGCTATCAAAAGCCTTATCCATTGAACTATAGAAAACTTAGCAACGTATATAACATAAATTTGTTAGCCAATGTATCAAACGATCAAATATTACGGGGTACTTTTATTAGCATTGCTACATTTTACAGCATGCGGACAAGATCATAAGAACTATAAGAATTCGAATACATTCAATAAGATGAACGAGACGAAAACAACGAATAACGACAAACAGCAAGTAGCAACATTTGCAGCAGGATGTTTCTGGTGTATAGAGGCACAGTTTGCTGAGTTGGAAGGTGTAAGCAAAGTAGAGTCAGGATATATAGGTGGGCATGTAGAGAACCCTACCTACAAAGAAGTATGTAGTGGCACTACAGGACATGCAGAGGCCATCAACATTTACTTCGATCCAACGGTCATATCATTTGATGAACTACTGGCAGCCTTTTGGATAGCCCACGACCCTACTACACTCAATAGGCAGGGTAATGATGTAGGTACTCAATATCGTTCTGCCATATTCTATCATAATGAGGCACAGAAGCAAAAAGCGGAACTATATAAGCAGAAGCTAAATGACGAAAAAGCATTTAACGACCCTATAGTTACAGAGATAGCTCCATATGACAAGTTCTACGTAGCAGAGAATTATCATCAGGACTACTATAATAATAATCCTAACCAAGGGTATTGCACATTCGTCATAAAACCCAAGCTGGATAAATTCAGAAAAGTGTTCAAAGACAAGCTAAAAGAGAAATAAGAACGATCAAGGCTGCCAGTTGGCAGCCTTGATAATATATGTGCGGCAGAGGAGATTCGAACTCCCACGTCCTTGCGGACACAGCGACCTCAACGCTGCTTGTCTACCAGTTTCAACACCGCCGCATATTTATGAGGGACTGCAAATGTAGTTTGAAAATCGCTAAACCAAAAGCATATTAGCGTCTTAGTATTATTCTAAAGGTAGTACCCTTACCTACCTCTGTATTCTTAACCAGTATAGACCCATGATGATACTTATCTATTATTCTTTTAGACAACGACAAGCCAAGCCCCCACCCTCTTTTCTTAGTAGTAAACCCTGGATTGAATATTCTCTTTACCTGATGCTTAGCAATACCCTTACCTGTATCCGCCACATCTATCCATACCTGCTGTTGCGTATTGATAAGTGTAAGGTTTATCTGTCCTTGCCCCTCCATAGAGTCTAGCGCATTGCGTATCAGGTTCTCAATTACCCAGTCAAACAATGGTCCGCTAATATTAGCCAGCACTACATCTTCTGTATGAAGGAAAGATATGGTTACCTTTTTAGGAGCACGCTTCTGCATATAGCCTACCATGCTTTCAAGGCGAGTGACGATATTTTCTTCTTCAAGCTTAGGTATACTACCAACCTTACTAAACCTGTCTGCTACGAGCTTAAGACGAGCAAGGTCTTTCTCCATTTCCAAAACAGCTTCATTATTCTCGTCATTATCTTTAAGCAATACCAACCAACCTTCTATAGACGATAGTGGTGTACCCAACTGGTGGGCGGTCTCTTTAGACAGCCCTACCCATACTTGATTCTGCATGGAGCGATGCGCAGACGACAATGCTATCAATACCACAACAAGAAATAGCACGATAATGGCCAATTGCACAAACGGGAAGTAACGTAGCTGAGTCAGCAAATAAGAATCGCCGTAATAAACATAGTTCTTACCCAAACCAAAACCGAGGTCAGCAACTATGGGGTCGTGTGTATCTTTTAGGTCTTGGAATTTCTTTAGCAAATATGCATTACCATCACTATGCTGTGAGGTGTCTATATTCTTGAAGTCGATTATTTCATCGTTCTGTCCCGCAATAATCAACGGAATTGTAGTATTTCCCTCAATAAAAGTAGAGACAAATGTTACGTCTTGGTCTGGTGCTGCATTGCTTATTGTAATGAATCCCTCAACTAGTTTTTCTACTTCTTTGCGCTCTTCTACAGAGAGTTTTGCAGCTAGCTGATTAGTATAATACAGTGATGCACCGACGATTAACGCTGCAATAAATATTAAATATGTCTTCCAATTCAGGTACTGGCGCATCTAATTCTTTGTCTTATAACCAAATGAAGGTAAAAATATTATGATTTTGAACGAATAACTACTATTTTTGTCATCGGAAATTTTGGTATAAATGGAAATGCAAAATACAAATCAGGAAAACTTCGTAGAAGTAGAAAATCCTGCGGATATAGAACTATCGAAGCCTTCAAAGTCTCGCTTCCTTTTCCTGCTTTTCTTTTTCGGTTTCTTCATCTTCGCTTGGGCGGGTTGTTATAACCTTTATGAGCATGGCTACGAGTCTAACAAGGACGCTGAAGTACCTGAGAATACACAATACAATCCTAAGTATAAATAATCATTTGCGTAAGCAATGATCAGCTGCCAGCATGACACCGCAGTAGTTATACTAAGTTATAACGGTAAGCAGTGGCATGAGAAGTTTTTGCCTAAAATTGTCGAAGAATCGGCAACGGGGTATGATGTAGTATTGGTAGATAATGCCTCTACTGATGATACACTTGAGTACGTACAGCAAAACTTCCCTACCGTCAAAACACTTCAGATAAAAATAAACCGTGGCTTTGCTAATGGTTATTATGAAGCATTGAAGCAGATACAAGCTAAATACTATGTACTGCTTAGTGCCGATTTTGAAGTTACTGAAGGTTGGTTCCCCCCACTGGTCAATGCAATGAATCGTTATCAAGGCTTGGCGGCATGCCAGCCTAAGATACGTTACTGGCGCGAGCGTGAATACTTTGAGTATGCCGGTGCAGGTGGTGGCTTTATGGACAAATATGGCTACCTGTTCTGTAGAGGGCGCATATTTGAAGATTTAGAAAAGGACAATGGTCAGTATGATGACGATATAGAAATATTTTGGGCATCAGGTGGCTGCTTGATGGTACGTGCAGACCTGTATCACAAAGTTGGAGGCTTAGACCACGACCTCTATGCACATATGGAGGAGGTAGACCTCTGCTGGAGACTGAAGAATGCAGGCTATAAAATAGGCTATATAGGACAGTCTACTGTATTTCATGTAGGAGGTAGCGTTATCAGCTACGGTAGCCCACAAAAGCTATATTACAACTTCAGGAACAATCTAGTACTACTACTAAAGAACGAGCGTGCAGCTAAACTAGCATGGCTAATACCATATCGACTAGTATTGGATGGTGTTGCAGGGGTTAAGATGCTCCTTTCAGGAGACTTCAGAGGAACATTCACCATTATCAAAGCTCATTTTCACTTCTATGGAGGTTTGGGTAAATGGTTGAAGAAGCGTAAGGCTAACAAAGCTAATATCACACACAGAAACGAAGTAGGTATATTTCGCAAAAGCATTGTCTGGCAATACTTTGCCCTCAAAAAGAAGACATTTGACAAGCTGGATTGGGATACGGTGAAACTAAGCTAAAAACTAGCAATTCTTCATTCACCGACGATTATCCGTCATTTACCGACAACTATTTTTCTCTTGCCTAAAATGGCTACTAGTATACTAAGGTAGAAGGTACTTTTGTATAGTAAACTAATTTCAAAGAGAAATGCCTAACAACAATCCAAATTTCAGGCAAATGAAGAGACACCGCAAAGGTGGTGATAAGAGATGGTTTGGCCTTTTTGTAATAATGGTCGGTGTATTCATCCTATTCAGGAAGTTAGACCTTATTCCTCATATCAACTGGCACGACTACTGGCCTGTAATACTCGTTGCTGTAGGTCTATTTGTAGGTCTTAAGAATCGCTTTAGCACCAATGCTCCATTCATACTCATAGGTATAGGTGTCTGCTATCTGATACCGGAATTTATGATTCTTGGTGTCAGCTCAACAAAGCTGATTTTACCCGCTATACTAATACTTGTTGGTATTGCATTATTTATTCGTCCCGGAAAAAAGGGGAAATGTGCTGACAAAATGCAGGTGGTTACGAGCGATGCCAGCACGGTAAACTTAGATGTGACGTTTGGAGGTAGAAAGGAGATAGTGACCTCAAAAGAATTTCAAGGAGGTGATGTAAGTATAACTTTTGGAGGTGTAGAACTGAATCTAACACAGGCTGACAGCACAACTCAGCCAATGACCATGAAATTCAAAGTATCCTTTGGTGGCGTAGAGTTGATAGTGCCACCTCACTGGGAAATACAGAATAACATATCAACAAGCTTAGGCAGTGTAGAGGACCACCGTTCTATACACTCAAGAAGCGGTGATAATGACAATGATGACAGAAAAATATTAGTGCTGGAGGGATCGTGCAGCTTCGGAAGTATAGAAATAAAATCATATTAACAGATTTAAGCGCATCTTTATGAACGCATATACTGCACAGCTCATATTCAAAATAACTTGCGGTGACGTACCTACAGAACAATATGAAGAACAATGGAGACTGGTATTCGCAGATGACAACCGCAAAGCGATAGATGAAGCAAGAAAAATAGCTAAAAATGAAGAAGCTACATTTGTAGATAGACATGGTAGAACAATCACATGGCAGTTTATAGCTGTGAAAGACCTACAAATGATAGAGATAGAGAACGGCGTTCAACTTTTCTCTATGATAAAAGAAGTGACGCCAATAGCAGAGCCTGTTTGGACTGAATAAACTAAAGACCACTTGCCCTCAAAAAATACATATTTAGGCTGGATATTACCTCTACTAGGACTAGTGGAGGTAGTACTCTATTTCTCTGTTTTACGCTACTTCTACCACCTTAGCTTTGAGCATGCCCTTATAGATAGTGCTATTTCCACCACTCTACTTGCACTAATAGCATGGGGTGCCATTACGCTTATCAAGATATATCCTACCAAGGTTGGTATTGTACTCTACTCCATTTTTGTTGCATCCGTATTTAGTCTACTGGCAGTATATGTCAACCAACTAATACTGGAAATACTAACTGACAATGATAGCAAGTACCATCAGTTCCTAACAGCATCTATGCCTGTACGCTATGGCTTTGTATGGCTGGTATGTGGGTGGATAAGCACCTATATAGCTTTACAGAAGAAAATTAACGAACAGAACAAAAAGTTTCAACAACATACGAGCGCAGCTACCCTGCTAAGAGAAGCCGAACTATATAAACTAAGACAACAACTACAGCCACACTTCTTGTACAATAGCCTTAACTCTATAAATGCATTAGTGATGACTGAGCCCAATAAGGCACAAGAGATGACAGGGCTATTATCAGATTTTCTAAGAGGGTCTGTTAGTAGAGACTCCCGAGAGCTAATACCAATAGAAGAAGAGCTATCTTATATAGAATCCTACCTATCTATAGAGTCTGTAAGATTTGGGCACAGGCTATGTATAGATATACAAAAGACGGGAGATTCGGCAAATATGTCTATACCTCCGTTCTTATTACAGCCAATATTAGAAAATGCTATTAAATTTGGGATATATGGCAAATCGGGCAATGTGATGATAACCGTAGATATATTAATGGAGCCCGACCTATTAACCATAGCTATTACCAACCCGTATGACCCACAGAATCAACCACCAAGAGGTACAGGGTTTGGGCTGAGAGGTATCAACAGAAGGTTATACCTACTCTTCAATAGAGCAGACCTACTGAGCACCTTGAAAGAAGAGAATATTTACACTACCACACTAAAAATACCACAAGGCAATGTATAAAGTAATACTTATAGACGACGAACCATTGGCAAGGCAATTACTGGCCAGTTTCATCAGCAAGTTCTCTGAGTTTACTGTAGTAGCCGAGTGTGGAGATGGTTTTGAAGGATTCAAAGCTATACAAGAGCACGAACCCGACCTTATATTCCTTGACGTACAGATGCCGAAGATAAATGGCTTTGAAATGCTGGAACTACTGGAGAAGATACCTGCTGTCATCTTCACAACAGCTTTTGATGAGTACGCGCTCAAGGCTTTTGAGGCTAACGCTGTAGACTACTTACTAAAACCTGTAACACGCTCTCGCTTTGAAGCAGCTATCAATAAAAGCCTGCAACATATCAGTGCAGACCAGAGCAATAGCCTGACTCAGCTGGCAGAGAATAAAGTATATAATGGCTACCAACACAGGATAGTAGTAAAAGACAATGGCTTAATAAGGATCATAC
>CAZPDA010000072.1:0-12839 GCA_964585115.1 uncultured Flavipsychrobacter sp. | reverse complement strand
CTCAATGATAAGCCTGCACCAAAGATGTATACCACTGCTACCTTCAAAACCACAAGGCTGGTGAATGGGCATAGTATAGAGAATACAGGTAAAGGTGTATTAGATTTTAGAGTGTCTCACAGGTTTGGTAGAATGAAAGATGGCTTTAGCACCTTCTTTGGTTTGGATAATGCCAACACACGTATCGGTTTTGATTATGGTGTTACCGACTGGTTGACCATAGGGTATGGCAGAAGTACGTACGAAAAAGAGTACGATGGTTTTGTTAAGGCTAAGATATTAAGACAAGCAGATGTGAAAGGTAGCCCTGTTAGTGTAAGTTATGTAGGTGCTGCGTATATCAATTCTATGAAGGCACCAACATTGCCGCAGCCTCAGCAAGAATACCACTTCAGCAACCGTGTAGCATATATGAACCAAGTGTTGGTAGCACGCAAGCTGAACCAATCAATATCATTACAATTGATGCCTACGCACATTCACTACAACCTGGTGCAGACCAAAGCCGAGCCTAATGATGTGATAGCAATAGGCGGTGGTGGTAGAGTAAAGGTGTCTAACCGTATAGCTATAAACGTAGAGTATTATTATACGCTGCCGGATAATAAGTTGAACGGCGCAATGAACTCTTTATCATTGGGTATGGATATAGAAACAGGTGGTCACGTATTCCAGTTGATGCTATCAAATGCAATAGCAATGACAGAGCGTGCCTTCATCGGGCAAACCACCAGCGACTTCACAAAAGGGGGAATACACTTCGGGTTCAATATATCTCGTGTATTTACAATAGTCCGCCCGAAAGGATTTGAAGATTCGCGTAATAAAATTTGGTAAATTTGTATTGGGTGTATTAATTTTTCATAAGGTGTAAATGGAAATGGGGCTACAGCGCAAGCTTTAGTCCCTTTCTTTTTTTAAGGTCATCCTCCCTTTTTTCTGTTTACTGTGGCAGTTATATATATTAGAACTGTTTTTTTGTACTAATAAATAATCATTAACAAGGTATTAACAAAACTAAAAATGTGTAGTTTAGTACTATTGTTGTAGAAACATGTTACGCTATAAGGACTTTGAGGCTAAAATAAAGACACTGTCAGAAGATAACTTTATGCGGTGGGTATACATACTACCCGCTGTACCTGTGCATCTGCGCAATAGGTTTATAACTACTATAGAGTTTGGTGTAGATATACCGGATGCCTACGACTATATAATGACCAGCCAAACCATCCACGATAAAGAATACCTTGTTTTTCTAGAGCAAGCACTACAGTCGAAAGATAAAGTATAACCGTTCTCCTTTTATCGGTCGTTTGTTATTATCATTACAGACAAATGTCTGATAAGACCCAATTCGATGTCATAATTGTTGGCGCAGGACCTGCGGGTTGTGCCACTGCATTAGCACTAAAAGATAGCGGGCTAAGTGTCCTCTTGCTAGAGCGTGATACATTTCCCAGAGATAAGGTATGTGGGGACGCTATACCTGCACGCGCTATTAAAACACTACAAGCCATCGACCCAAAGCTGGCAGAAAGATTTAAGACATTCCCCAAGAAGCTACTCACCAAAAAGACTGATGTTATCTATAACGATAAGGTGCTGAACCTCTATTGGCAGATAGATGCCTATACCTGTAAGCGTATAGACTTTGATAACCTCTTAATAGAAATGGTACGCAGCAACACTAATGCTACAATAGTAGAAGGTGCTAAGGTGGGTAAGGTAGCGGTAAGTAATGATGCCGTTTTGGTAGAAGATAAAAGCTCCGGCATAGTATATCAGGCGTCAATAGTAGTAGGGGCTGATGGTGCTAACTCAACGGTCTCGAAACAACTAACGGGTAGAGGTATAGATAGAAAGCACCATATAGGCGCTGTAAGGGCATATTACAAAGGACTTAGTGGCATTACTAATGATAAGATCGAGATGTATCTGCATAAGAGTTTTCTGCCGGGTTACCTATGGATATTCCCTGTGTCTGATACGGAGGCCAATGTAGGTTTCGGTATGATATCAAGGGATATAGTGAAGAAGAATGTTAATATCAAAAAAGCCTTTCACGACTTTATAAATAACGTGCCAGAGCTACAGCAGAAGTTTAAGGATGCCGAAGTAGTAAATAAGCTACAAGGGCACAACTTGCCATTAGGCTCAAGAAGGGTACAACTATCAGGAGACCGTTTTTTACTTGCAGGAGATGCTGGCTCATTGATAGACCCCATATCCGGCGAAGGTATAGGCAATGCTATGTGGAGTGGCAAACTTGCTGCCGAGCAGGTCATTAGCTCTTTTGATAAAAAAGACTTTTCAGCCTCTAGCTTGTCTACTTACGATGATAAAGTATATACTGGTGAGCTAGGCACAGAGATGAAAGGGCGATATAGAGCACAACGTATATTACATAGCTTCCCTTTCCTTATAGACATAGCCTTTCTTGCCAGTAAGAACAAGCGGATAAGAAAATACATGCAAGACAGGTTCTAATAAAAAAGCCCCGCGGTTTGCGAGGCTATATGACATTGTAGCTATCTACTACCATGTTTTGAGTTCATTCATTTGCTCTATTGGTAATAGTCTTGAGTCTGCAAGTGCAGCCGTTCTATGTCCTGCACCTTTTAGATAATCTTGCTGTTGCGCAAAAGCCATAAAGCGTTCGGTACTTGTGTGCTTTACCAGCATAACGGCATCCCATTGTTCAGCTTCCGGTCCTATTAAAAACTGTCCACCCTTACCCCAAAAGATTACTTCGCTGCCCGCTTCTTTTAAGAATGGTAATGTATGGTCTATATACAGCTGGTAAGCTTCAGCTCCGCTGATCTCTTTATTGGGAGCAATATCGTGTAGTGTGCTATAATCGGCTATGTCATTATATTTAAGCAGATTCAGCATCACTACAGGTCCTTCTATTTTCCTCATAAAAAAAGCTTTGCCAGATTCTTGTGTGGCGTCTAAGTAGGCCTGTTTCATCGTGTTGTTTTTTTGTAAATATAGGTTAATGCTATGGAGTGTTGCATGAATTGACTGTTAAGGGTAGCATCAAAAAAGCCCCGCAAAATGCGAGGCTCTTCTAATATTTGGAAAGCTGGAAATTAACCTTCTACAAGAGTATCCAATACGCTGTTCATTTTGCGTACAGCCTCAGCAGATGCGTTGAATTTTGCTTGCTCGTCTTCAGTTAGTTTGTAGTCGATGATCTTCTCCCAACCATCTTTACCTACTACTACCGGCACACCAAGACAGATGTCTTTCTGACCGTATTCACCATCAAGCGCTACACAACAAGGGAATATCTTCTTCTCATCGCGAATGATAGTTTCAACAAGTGCAGCACCTGCAGCACCCGGTGCATACCATGCAGAAGTACCAAGAAGCTTAGTAAGTGTAGCACCACCCACCATAGTGTCAGCAGCTATTTTCTCTAGTTGCTCAGCACTTAGGTACTCAGATACAGGAACACCTGCAAGAGTGGCAAGGCGAGTAAGCGGTATCATAGTAGTATCACCATGACCACCGATAACAGTACCTTGTAGGTCGTTTGCAGAGCAGTTAAGTTCTGCTTGCAGGTAACGCTTAAAGCGTGCGCTATCCAATATACCACCCATACCTATGATGCGGTTCTTTGGTAGACCTGTAGCTTTAAGAGCAAGGTAGGTCATTGTATCCATTGGGTTAGAGATAACAATGATGATAGCATTAGGCGAATGCTCTAATAAGTTCTTAGCAACCGTTTCTACGATCTTAGCGTTAGTACCGATAAGCTCTTCACGAGTCATACCCGGCTTACGAGGAATACCTGAAGTGATCACACATACATCAGAACCCGCTGTTTTAGTATAGTCGTTAGTACTACCTACAACACGAGTATCAAAACCCAACAAAGCAGCAGTTTGAGAGATATCAAGTGCTTTACCTTCGGCATAGCCTTCTTTGATGTCTACCAATACTAGTTCGTCAACCAACTCTTTACGTGCGATGTTATCAGCACAGGTAGCACCTACTGCGCCTGCACCTACTACGGTTACTTTCATTGAATATTTCTTTATTCGGATTAATAAATATAAAAATCGATGCAAATATAGCTATTTGACCAACGCGAGCGAAATACAGAAATAGTCTTAACTATTCAATATTGCTAAGAATAATATATGGTAAAAAAAAAGTTGTATTGTCGGTTAAATGCTATATTTTTGCACTTTCACAACGACACAACCCAAAACGGAGACTAACCTCATTAATATTAACAACAGTGAAAGCGCTAAGAACATCAACGTTATTAGCTTATATGACAATTGTAGTCGGGATTTTAATATTGGCAGCAGTAGCAATAGTAACGCTGGTCATGTTTTCCAGACATATAGTGTTGTAATATAAGTTGATAACGCCCCATCCTAACTGAAACGAAAAAGACGCACCGTAGTGCGCCCTAAGCTTTTATTGTCTTTATATTTCTTGATATTTTATTGTTGTGTAGCTGTATATATCACTTCAGCTGTATACGTACCGGCAGGGTATGCAAATCCCGGTGTTGCCTTATATCTAGTAAAGAAGTATCTAAAGCTACCTTTATTTCCATTTGTTATCAGGTTCTGAGGAGTAGCACTTAGCGGAGCATATTTACCATAGAAGGTATTAGATGCATTACCACCTGTACCGTTATAGAACAGACCCATATTTAGTGCAGATACCGGCATTACAGGCGCAGGGCTTGTAGGGCCAGAATAGCTAAAGTTTTGAGCGTTTGTTTTAACAGTTACGTTATAGTCTTTGTTAGAACGTACTAATAATATCTGATAACCCGTATAAACACCATTTGCATAGTCGTTCACACTATTGAATGTCATAGTTTGTGTACCACCATAGTAGTTTGAGTAGAACTTGATCTCAATAGCGTTGCTCAGCTGTAGCTTAGCGGTTTGTTGCCCGCTTTTCGATGCATTCTGCGCGTTTACTCCTAAGTAAGTACAAAGTAGAACCAGTATAAATAATGTTACCTTTTTCATGCGTTTGTTGTTTTGTGTTCGTCTATTGTTTTGGTTGTTTGTTCGTTTGATGATACAAATATGGGGCTATATCTACCACATACAAAAAAATAAGCCTTAGTTAACAGCTGCTTTGTATTCAGTTAACAACTGACTAGGAACTGGTTAACAACTGGATAACATCTATGTGGATTAAATATCCCATTTCACATACCATTCACTATAAATAGCCATATATATACATGTTTTCATGTGTTACCAACTAGATATGCACATATACTAACATGTGACTATGGGTTTATACACAGGTAAACGTTTTGGGGAAGTTGGTGTGTTTGCATAAAAAAGAGCGGAACAATGTCCGCCCTTACTTCAATATTATAATGATGAGTATTACACCTTATCTGCTACTACATGATAAGTAGGATCTTCAATTATATTCACATCAATTACCTCTTCTGCCTTAGCCAATAGCTTTTTACAGTCGGGGCTTAAGTGTTTCAAGTGTACCTTTTTGCCTGCGGCAAGGTAGCGCTCTGTTATTTTATTCAGAGCTTCTATGGCAGACATGTCCGTCACACGGCTTTCTTTAAAGTCAATGATCACTTCTTCTGTGTCGTTCTGCACATCAAACTTTTCATTGAATGCTGAAATAGAACCGAAGAATAGAGGACCGTATATCTCGTAATGCTTCACGCCGTTATCGTCCACATACTTCTTAGCACGGATGCGTTTAGCATTTTCCCATGCAAATACCAGTGCAGATATCACCACACCTATCAATACTGCCAATGCAAGATTGTGTAAGAACACCGTTATCAGTGCTACCAATACCATTACTATTACATCGTGCAACGGCATTTTGCCAAATGTCTTAAGGCTGGCCCACTCAAATGTACCGATAGCCACCATTACCATCACACCCGTTAGTGCTGCCATAGGTAGCTTCTCAATAAGTGGCGCGCCAAACATGATGAATACCAATAGCATTACCGATGCTATGATACCTGATAGCCTTGCACGCGCTCCTGATGATATATTGATAAGGCTCTGACCTATCATTGCACAGCCACCCATGCCCGAAAACATACCACTAAGGATATTAGCCGTGCCCTGTGCTACACATTCTTTATTACTGCGTCCGCGGGTCTGTGTTATTTCGTCTATCAGGTTTAGCGTCAGCAAGCTCTCTATCAAGCCAACACCTGCTACTATTAGTGCATATGGAAATATTACTTCCAATGTTTCCCATGTGAAGGGTACGTTGGCTATATGAAATGGAGGGAAACCTCCTTTAATAGATGCCATATCACCTACCGTAGGGGTATCTATACCAAAACCGAGAGTGATTGCTGATACCAATAAGATACCTGCAAGAGAAGATGGAAATGCCTTTGTAAGCTTAGGTAGTCCCCATATCACAAGCATGGTAAGTGCTACTAAGCCTAGCATAGTGTATAGAGGTGCTCCTGTCATCCAATGTTGCACACCTGCGGCATCGGTTACTTTAAATTGCCCTAACTGTGCCATAAATATTACTATTGCCAGTCCGTTCACAAAGCCGAACATCACGGGGTGGGGCACTAGCCTAATGAACTTACCCAGCCTGAAGACCCCTGCAAGTATCTGTATGATACCTGCCAATACTACGGTGGCAAAGATGTATTCTACACCATGAGATTTTGCTAAAGCTACTATTACTATGGCTACGGCACCTGTTGCTCCTGATATCATGCCGGGGCGGCCACCAAGTACAGACGTCACTAGCCCCATCATAAATGCGGCATATAGACCAACCAAAGGCTCAAGACCTGCAAGGAATGCAAAGGCTACAGCCTCGGGTATCAGTGCCAGTGCTACGGTAAGGCCTGATAAGACCTCTATCTTGTAGTCTACCTTCTGCCGAAGGTCAAATAACTTAAAGTATTGCTTCATTTATATAATGTTAAGCGGATAGCTCCGCTATGAAGCGCGCAAAGGTAGGTAATGACAGGTTTAGTACAAAAATAATATATGATAAGGTTCGGTTAAGTGTATCTTCTTAGTGCTCCTTCACCTTAGTGTAGGTATATACTATACGATTACCTACTACGCGCATATCTACTTCCATTAGTTCGCCACGTAGTGGGTTGTTTTTTATTATGTAGGTCATGAACTTGTTGTCCCAAAGTTTGCCTAGTGTTCTTTTTATTGCTTTTTCCATGTTTTTGAGTGTTTAGTGTTGTTTGCTGTTTTGTTGATACAAATATCAGACACTACACCACACCAAAGAAAAAATAGGCGCTACTTAACGAGTGTTTTGTAAACGGTTAACAAGCGATTTACATATAAGCTATTTAGTAGCTATGATACATGTGGAGTCCATCTCCAAGGTTTCTTCATTAAAGATAAATGGCGGGTCTTTCTGTTGTTTGATGATAACCTCACTAAACCCTGCATCCTCAAATAGCTTTATGGCTTTATCCTCATCGTAGAAGGTGAAGCCGTATTGTGTGAAGGGGAATTTCTCCATTTGCTCTTTAGGGCGAATGCCTGTATATATTTTACCACCCGGCTTTAGTACCCGTAAGGTCTCTTTAGCGCAGGCAAGCGGGTCAGGCCAGAAGTAGAGGGTATTGATATGGCATATCTTGTCGAAGTAGTTGTCTTTATAAGGGATAGCTTCAATGCTACCGTGCTTTATGTCTACTACTTCTTTTTTTATGTTATCAGCATGGTGGGTGCGTGCTTCTTGTACCATAGTGTCAGAGAAGTCTATTCCGCAGAGTTTAATATCAGCCTTAGATAGAAGGTGATCCATTAGTTTGCCATTACCAAAGCCTATTTCTAGTATATGATGCCCGTCCTCAACCTCCATATTGTTGTAGGTGAATTGAGTGACATGTATGTTAGATTGGTTCAGGTTGTCTGCTACAGTTAGTCCAAACTCGCCTTCTGGTTTACGAAGTTGTGCAGCTAATGCTTGATGGTCTTGTTGCTCCATGGAGCAATTTTACGGAAAGTTTTTTATTGCTGTGTAGCTGTAAAGCGTACAGTGGTAGTATAAATACCTGCTGCTACATTTAGTCCAGGTGTAGCCTTGTACTTTACTGTAAAGGTTTGATTACCACCCGGAGCACCGTCAGTAAGAATAGTAGTTGGAGTAAATAAACTAAAGTTCTTCCATGAACCCAATTGTCCGGGTACATTACCCGTACTAGCTTGTGTACATGATATTTTCAATACAGATACTACTGATAATAATGTATTTAGAATCGAGTTGCCTTGGTAAGAGAACTTAGAACCTAGTGTGCTAGCTGTTATCTTGAATGTTTTGTTAGAGCGTACTCTTAGTTGCTGCGGTGTCGATTCCACACCATTTATAAGGTCGTTGAGCGAGTAGAATACCATAGAGCTGGTGCCGCCACTACCGTTTATAAATGTTAGCTCGATAGCATTGCTTAGAGCCAGATTGGCTGTTTGTGCACCGCTACTGTTTGTAGTAGTTTGTGCAAATGTTGTTTGTGTAAGTACTAATAGTGTTATTAGTACGATTATCCTCTTCATGTTTGTTTGGTTGTCAGTTGCAGTACAAATATGTACTACAAACGAGGATATATAATAAAAAAACAGGCTGTTAACTCGGTAATAACAACTATCGCCATTTACGGGCATTAAGGTTTCTACCGTTTTGTCTGATGATCATTTTTGATACTTTGCCTTCCTTATTTCTTATAAAACGAATGGTCACATCAGTATTGTTCAAATAGAAGTGGTCTTTCTCTTTCAGCCCTATTATTGGGAATGGGTCTTGACCAATAATGAAACCTTTTAGCATATCTTCCTCATAGTATACTCTTATGTCTGTTTTCTCGTCAAGCTCGTACATGCCTTCATACTCCCGTAGTATTTTTTCAGGGTACATTACGGGTTGTTTTGGAGATGGGTATTCAAATGGTTTATTGTATAGGATAGCAGTTACATCTCTTAATACAGGTTCAGGGTCATCTCCCATATCATTTAGTAGTAGTATAATGCTTGCCCTGTCTTTTAATGATAGCCTAAGCACAGCATGAAACCCCTTAGTAGTACCAAAGGCATCTATGAATGTATTGCCTGTTACTGTATCTTCTGTTATATGCCAACCATAGCCATAATCTTCTTTATAAGGTGTTAGTACACGTTTCCACATACTGTCACTTAGCAGTTTGCCATTTATTACGGCATTACTCCATTTGTACAGATCTGATGCAGTGGTGAACATGCTGCCTGCTGCGCCTAGTACTGTTGAGTCTACATTTGGTGCCGGCATCAGCCTGCCATATCTAATGATATAGTGGCCATTAGCCTTGTCCCAGCTTGCGTATAGATTGTATGCAAAACCTGAATGTTGCATCCCTAATGGTTCAAATATCATGTTTCTTGCAGTAGAGAAATAGCTCTTACCTGTTACTTTTTCTACGATGTAACCTAGTAGCAAGTAGTTAGATAAGCTATTATTGTACTCCTTACCTGGCACTGATGTTAGCGGCTTGTCTTTAAAAAGTCCCATCATGTCTTCTTGACTATGTGGTATCAGACTATGATTTTGCATGAAGTCAACACTATCTGAAAAGTCTGAGATGCCCGAGGTGTGTGTTAACAAGTGCTCAATGGTTATCTTGTCACCATGAGGATATTCAGGGTAGTATTTGCTTAGTTTGTCGTTGATGTTCAGCTTGCCTTTCTCGTGCAGCATTAATACTACTGTAGCTGTTATGGATTGTGTTACTTCTCCTATTTGAAATAGGGTGTTAGTGTCGCACAACATCTCTTTATCTACAATACGATAGCCGTAACCTTTGTGTATTATGACCTTATTGTCTCGTGCTACAAGCGCATTACCATTAAACTCTAGCAGCTGGTTATAGTAGCTTAATAAAGTATCTGTCCTTTTAGTTGCTAACGATTGTTGAGCATTGGCATATTGCCCGTTTGCGATAGATCCAAATAATAATATTAGCGCTATTAATTTCTTCATGTTCAATATCTTCTTACTGCTTTTGTCTGCTAAGACAGAGACTCTTCTACAATGTGTTTGGTAATGATCACCTTATCTATCCTCATACCATCCATATCCACTACTTCTATCTCAAAGTTTCTCCATATTACCTTATCACCTATTGTGGGTATTCTGTCTAGATTGCTCAGCACAAGACCTGCAACCGTATTAAAGCCTCCTGCCTCCTCGTCATCTTCGGCTTCATCATCCAGGTCAAAGTAGTTTAGAAGTTCAAAGTATGGGTATTGTGCATCTGCATACCAACTATTATCGTCGCGCTGGGTAATGGTATAGTCGTTCTGTCCGTATTCAGATACGTCTCCTACCAAAGCATCAAGTATATCATCCATAGATACCATGCCTTGTACCGAGCCATATTCGTCTACGATGATGGCATAGTGCCATTGCGTCTCCCTGAATTTCTCTAAAACATGATAGGCTGGAATGTTCTCGTGTAGGATAAGAGGCTTACGCATATAATCCTTTAGTCGGAAGGTCTCTTCCTTCAGTGCTTTCGGGAAGAGGTCTTTCAAGCTAAGTATACCTACTAGGTTGTCAATGTCTCCATCGGCTACAGGGTAGGTAGAGTGCATCTCTTTAGCCGCTTTCTGCTTTATAACGGATAGTGGGTCGTTGATGTCTAGCCATATCAGGTCAGACCTGTGGGTCATCAGTTCACTGATCCTACGGTCGCCCAGTGCAAACACTCGCTCCACAATATCCTGTTCTATCTCTTGTATCTCACCATCTACGGTGCTTTCTTCTATTAGTGCTTTTATCTCTTCTTCTGTAGCTTTGGCTTGTTTATGCCCACTAATGCCAAGTAGTCTTAAAATTGCAGCATTGGTTTGAGTAAGTATGAATACGAATGGCTTTGATATGCGGCTGATGATCAACATAGGGCGTGCCATAATGTAGGCTATACGCTCCGGAAACATCATACCTATGCGCTTAGGTAGCAACTCCCCAAATATCAGAGAAACAAAAGTGACAATTGCTACTATAATAACAACAGCAATATTATCAGCGGCAGATGATATGAACTCTATCTGAGACAATCGCTCAGTAAGCCCTGCCTTCATTTCATTGTCACTGAATATACCTACTAATATACCGATAAGCGTAATGCCTATCTGCACGGTAGAAAGAAACGTATCCGGATTGTTGGCAAGGTCCAACGCTATTTTTGCATTCTTGTTGCCTTTTTGTTTAGCATTCTCCAACTTATACTTTCGTGCGGATATCAAGGCTATCTCGCTCATCGAAAAAAGGCCATTCAATAGTATCAGCAGAGCAATAATGATAAACTCCATAGTTCGTTGAGGCTAGAGCACTAATGCCCGCCCACAGGTGTTCTTTAGTATAGATACAAATATAATGAACTGGAGTGATGGAAATGGAGTGCTTTGAGGCCTATGTTGTTAAATATTGCCTAAGTGTTGAAAATAAAAAAAGGAGCGTCTAAAAAGAGGCTCCTGTATAAGGATGAAAAAAGATCCATTAGGTTTTTCTCCTTATCTTATCTATATGCGTCAACAGTTCAAATATTGTTTGGGGTGCACTTTCACAATTCCTAGCTCACATTGAGCATGTATAGCTCGTTTTTGTAATAACAAAGATGGTGTCAGAGCTATGCTGGTCAAAATAAATCCCTTTCGTTAACGACCCATTAACAAACACTCCTTTTTTGTTAACAAACGGTGGGGTGTGGATAAAAAGAAAGTAGGCGCCTTCGCGGGACGCCTACTGTATAAGAGTGAAAAAGATCCGGAGTTTGATTATTCTCTACTATATCCCCCGGTTGTTGCTGTAGCTCTTGCTCTCTTTTCGTAACTCACTGCTACATAGTTGTTTGCTTGTTTGTTGATACAAATATCACCTGTTATTTGGTAAAGACAATAGCATGTCTGCTCGTTAACCTACGCTTTACAAGCGGTTTACATCTCGTTAACAAACGCTGCATCAATGAATTGTAAAGTTGTTAACCACTATAATTAGGGATATGTAGTATTTTAGGACAAACGACATTTGATAACGCAACCAATAATACTTATGCAACCTGTAGCTGTAGGCATTTTAGAAGACAATGAAAGTTTGAGGAAGAACATATCAGGATACTTGGATATGACCAAAGAATACTTCGTCGTATTCTCTGCAGATTCTTTGAACGATATTAAAGACGTTGTATGTCCACCGGATTTTATTCTGCTGGATATACACTTAGGAGGAATAAACGGTATAGACCTAATAGATCAGATACAAGAGATGTATCCTGAAACGATCATCGTTATAATGACTGGTGATAGGGATGAAACATTTATAGTAAAAGCATTAGAGAAAGGAGCAAAAGGATATTTGAATAAGCCATTTGGGCTGAGCGACCTGAAGAATACACTTCAGTCTGTAGCAGAAAAAGGTAGCTTTCTTGATGCGGAGACAACAACACGCCTGATGCAGGCTATGAGTAAGAAGAAAGGGGACTCTGTAAGCTTAAAAACAAAATATAGCCTTACAGATCGTGAGATGGATATACTCATGTTGATAAAAGAGGGGCATTCATACAAAGTGATAGGAGAGATGTTGCACATTTCCTTCCACACGGTTAACCACCATTTGAAGAATGCTTATCAAAAGCTGGATGTACGATCTAGGGCTGAGTTATTAGCAACACATTTTAGATAACGAAATAACATATTACAATACACAACTTACCCCTGATCCATTAAAAAAAGGAAATGGTACAATCACTCATTAATAACCTACAACAAGTGTTCGATGCAATGAACATCGGTGTGCTGATAGAAACAGCAGACCGTACTGTTGCATATGCTAAT
>CAZPDA010000071.1:0-12859 GCA_964585115.1 uncultured Flavipsychrobacter sp. | reverse complement strand
AGATGATACATCCCTTGAAATCCTTTACTGTATTGATTTTCAAAGTATGTTAAAAAGGTGAATGTTAATTGTCTGGTTGCTGGATTTTTGTTACCTTTGTTTAGTTAATTCAAGCATATTTTTAAAACAGAATTCACGTATTAATTACGTGGTTATTTTTTATAATCGGGTATACTCTATGATACCCACCCATACGATATATGAGTACAGAAAACGAGGCAACTAAGCCTACCCAACCGGAATATGGTGCCGGTAGTATACAGGTACTGGAAGGTCTTGAAGCAGTGCGTAAACGTCCTGCCATGTATATTGGTGATATAGGTGTCAAAGGTCTTCACCACTTGGTATATGAGGTAGTAGATAACTCAATAGATGAGGCACTTGCAGGATACTGTAATAATATCACTGTTACTATTCACAAAGACAACTCAATAAGTGTAGAAGATGACGGACGTGGTATACCTACGGATATGCACGAGAAAGAAGGTCGTTCTGCACTAGAGGTAGTAATGACCGTACTACATGCCGGTGGTAAGTTTGATAAGAATACCTATAAGGTGTCAGGTGGTCTGCATGGTGTGGGTGTGAGTTGTGTGAACGCATTAAGCTCGTTGCTACACGTCACTGTACAGCGTAATGGTAAAGTATTTGAACAAGAGTACTCAATAGGTATACCGAAATATCCGGTGCGTGAGATAGGTACTACTGATAAAACGGGTACACGTGTACACTTCATTCCTGATGATAGCATCTTTAAAGAGAATATATATAACAATGAGATACTTGCTGGTCGTTTAAGAGAGCTTTCTTTCTTGAATAAAGGCATCAATATCATATTGATAGATGAACGTGAGCAGGATGATGATGGCAACGATCTGAAACAAACCTTCTTTAGTGAAGGAGGTATCATGGAGTTTGTGCAGATGCTGGACAAAGCGGCTAAGCGTGATCCATTGTTGCCAGAGCCTATCTATATGGAAGGGCATGATGAGGAGTCTAATGTTGCCGTAGAGGTAGCTATGAGCTACAACACTTCATTTGCAGAGCATATCTTCTCTTATGTAAACAACATTAACACTATAGAGGGGGGTACACACGTAGCAGGTTTCCGCCGTTCTATTACCCGTGTGTTTAAAGCATATGGAGATAGAAATAAACTCTTTGAAAAAGCTAAGGTAGAGATAACGGGAGATGACTTCCGTGAAGGGCTTAGTGCTATCATATCTGTAAAAGTGCCTGAGCCTCAGTTTGAAGGACAGACCAAGACCAAATTGGGTAACAAAGAGGTAATGGGTGTGGTAGATGTATGCGTAAGCCGTGTATTGCAGAACTACTTGGAGGAAAATCCTAAGGTTGCTAAGCAGATAATAGATAAGGTGATACTTGCGGCACAAGCTCGTGCAGCAGCACGCAAGGCTCGTGAGTTGGTACAGCGTAAGAGCGTATTGACAGGTGGTGGTATGCCGGGTAAGCTGGCAGACTGTTCTGACCGTGACCCTGAGCGTTGTGAACTATACCTGGTGGAGGGTGACTCGGCAGGTGGTACGGCAAAGCAAGGGCGTGACCGTAGCTTC
Source organism: uncultured Flavipsychrobacter sp. (assembly GCA_964585115.1). Classification (GTDB taxonomy): domain Bacteria; phylum Bacteroidota; class Bacteroidia; order Chitinophagales; family Chitinophagaceae; genus UBA5543. The sequence goes on along the minus strand of CAZPDA010000071.1, from coordinate 11,285 downwards.
CAAGCGATACTACCATTAAGAGGTAAGATACTTAACGTAGAGAAAGCGCAAGAGCATAAGATATATGAGAACGAGGAGATAAAGAACATGTTCACTGCATTGGGTGTGTCTGTAGGTACAGAAGAAGATCCTAAGGCACTGAATATGACCAAGCTTCGTTATCATAAGATCATCATTATGACGGATGCCGATGTAGATGGTTCTCACATTGCTACGTTGATACTTACCTTCTTCTTCCGCTATATGAAGGAGCTAGTAGAGCAAGGCTATGTATATCTTGCACAGCCGCCACTATATTTGGTGAAGAAAGGTAAAGACTTTGAATACTGCTGGAATGAAACAGGGCGTAAGGCAGCTGTAGAGCGTATGGCTAATGGTAAAGAAGATAGTGTGAACATACAGCGTTACAAGGGTCTTGGTGAGATGAACGCAGAGCAGCTATGGGATACAACAATGAACCCCGATACACGTATACTAAAGCAAGTAACTATTGAGAGTGCTGCCGAGGCAGACCGCGTATTCTCTATGCTGATGGGTGATGAAGTGGCACCACGTAGAGAGTTTATAGAGACACATGCAAAATATGCGCGCATAGACGTGTAATATTCATATAAGTTATTCATTATCAAAGGGCAGTAGATATCTACTGCCCTTTTTCGTATTTAAAAATGCGTAGAACTACGTATTGTTTTTCAGTAATTGAGACCTGTTTTTAGGCTGAGGGCGAGCATACTTTTGTATCGAAGTAAATCACAACTCAGTAATCAAAAACTAAAACATTATGAAAAAGTTTACTTATTTCTTCGCGTTGATGATATGCCTATCGCTAGGTGTCACATCATATGCTCAACAAGAGCAGGGCGTTAATTATCAGGCCGTGATCAATAATGCATCAGGACAGCCGGTGGCTAGCCAAAATGTAGGTATGCGTTTTAATGTTCACAAAGGTTCTGCTACAGGCACTACAGTATACTCTGAAACACATACCGTAATGACAACGGCTAAGGGATTGGTCAATACTGTTATTGGTACTGGTACAGCAGGTACAGGTACTTGGGATGAACTAAAGTGGAATGAAGGTCCTTTCTTTCTGGAAGTAGAAGCAGACCCTGCAGGCGGTACTTCTTATACTAGCCTAGGTACTACTGAGCTACAAGCGGTACCATTTGCAAAGCAGGCCGAAGGTATAACAATGTTCTCTTCAGGAACAACAAACCCAAACAAAATGGTGATAGCACATAGTCCTAGCTATACGGATTGGGGATTGAGATATTATGATACAGGTGATGTGTTCCAGTTTGTAAACGGTGGTGATACTGTAATGGAAGTGAATCTTGGTGGTAATAGTGTAACCATTAATAACAATTTGAATGTTGAAGGTGAATTAAGAACACCTGCAACAGGAACTGCTAACATGGTACCTATAGCATATGGAACTATCAGCAGCTCAGGAACAATACACAGTGGTACAGGAAATTTCACCGTGAATAAAACTGCAACAGGTAGATATGTAATAAGCATTAATAATGAGAGCTACCACTATACAAACTATACAGCTATAGCTACAGTTGTTAGTAGCCCAAGTTTTATATCTACTACCAGCGCAGGGGGAGATCTAATGATATACACCTACAATTCATCAAGTGTAGCAGCGGATCGCATTTTCCAATTTGTAGTATATAAAAACTAAGCATTATGAAGAGTTATATAATAAAAGCTACGCTCTTATGCTCTTCACTCTTTGCAATTGATAATGTCAACGCACAGAGTATAGAGAAAAGTGTAGTAGCATCAACAGGAGTAGATACAACGGTAGGAGGATATAACTATATATGGACAGTTGGAGAAGCGGTAATAGGCAGTGCCACACCAACAGGTTATATCATAACAGAAGGGTTCTTACCGCTAAGCCAAGATAGTTCAGTAAGTGTGAGTAATATAGTTGGAAATAAGCCGTCTGTCAAACTTTATCCTAACCCATTATCAGATAAGCTAACACTTGAAGTTCAGCAAGAGCATGTTGTTGCTATGACTGTGCGCATAATGGATATAAGTGGAAAAACTATAAGAGCTACAGAAACATTACCAAAGACTACATCATTTATCCATAAGATAGACTTCACAAGCTTGCCCAACGGCACCTACTTTGTGATTCTCTCAAATAACGAAGATGTTGTTTTTACCTCTAAGGTTATAAAGCAATGATTCGAAAGCGAGAAAGCCTTACATAACGTAAGGCTTTTTTTCGTTTGTTCTCTTGCGCGATAGCAAGATGAACTTTTACCCCTATTGAAACGAAAGCGTCTTTATGAAAATATTATTAAGTGCGGATGTTTGATCTTTCGTGGTATTGATAAGGCTGTAGCTACACAATTTACACAAATGTTGAGCTATCAACAAATATTATATCAAAAAAGCCGAGTAAAAATTACCCGGCTATGACATTTATTTTTTCTTCGATTGTTGTTGTTTAGCTTTTTCCATTTGTGCTTTCTGCATTTCTTGTAAACGTTGTTGCCATTTAGAAGGTGCTGCAGGCTTATTTTTATTTGCTTGGATCTTAGCATGTATAGCATCTTCATTGATGATATACTTCTGTATCACAAACTGTTGTACGATACTAATAACGTTACTAAAGAAGTAATAGAATGTAAGCGCAGCCGCCATCTTATTAAAGATACCCAGTAAGAATATTGGGAAGATGAATGGCATATACTTAAGCATAGCATTGTTAGGATCCTGCGCAGTCATGTTTCTATTATACAGAGCTAAAACCAAACTAGAAACGGTCATCAGTATTGTGAACAAACTAATGTGATTACCATATACTGAACTTAATACAGGTATATGTGCAGACCAGCTGGCAATGCTATCATAAGTAGAAAGGTCATTGGTCCACAAGAAGGACTCTTGTCTTAGCTCTATTGACGATGGGAAGAAGTAGTACATCGCAAATAGTATAGGTAGCTGGAATAGTGTAGGCAAACATCCACCAAGTGGGTTAACCCCTGCCTCACGATAAAGCTTCATTTGCTCCATACCAAACTTTTGCTGGTCGTCTTTGTACTGTTCTCTAAGCTCATCAAGCTCAGGTTTTAGTACTCTCATTTTAGCAGCAGATAAGTAACTCTTGTAAGTAAAGAATGATAGTAACAAACGTATGATGATGGTCATCAGCATGATGATGACACCATAGTTGCCAATAAAATTGCTTAGTACATTGAATATAGGTATGATCAGCCATTTGTTGATGTACTTAACAAAGAACATAACACCATAACCAAGAGGTACCATCTCTTCCAGGTCAATTTTATATGCACGTAGTGTATTGTACTTGTTTGGCCCAATGTATAAACGCATGTTTACCGACTGGCTTGCTGCATCTACAGGTACATCGAAAGAGTTTGATGTTTGTGCTACTGCGCTAGAGTCTTCAAGTTCAGAATCACCGGTGATTGTAACATTGTTGAAGCTATTATCAGCTATTAGTGCTGTAGAGAAAAAGTGTAGTCTGAAACCTAACCAGTGTGCAGACTTGTCAAGTATCTCTTTCTCATTTTTATTGATGGTATAGTAATCGTGGTCTTTATCAGTATAGCGGTAGTATACCTGACTATTAAGACGTTCATTCTTTATATCATTCTCTGTGTGCAGGGCTTTGGTTTGCCATGTCATAGGTAAAGAGTTGACAGGCATACCATTTAGTGCTATGTTGCACTGAAGCATATAACCACTCTTAGGTAGTGCGTAAGAGATGGTCACCTTTTTACCTCCATCTATCTCTGAGGTGAACTTGATAGTTCTGGCACCATCAGAAGTAGTAGACTCCTCAACCTCATAGAAAAGGTCAGAAGTAGCAACTGCACCGTTATTGATAGGAAGTACAGCATTTAGCTTATTATAATCACCATCAAAAAGGTATAGAGAGTCGCCTTGGTAGGTTTTATATTTTTTCAATAAAGCACTTACAGGGTGCGCACCTTTAGTGCTGAAAGTAATAGTAAGGTCTTCATTTTCAAGTCTTACATCTTCTGCTATTTGGCTAGCTTGTAATGCATTGGCAGTGCTGTCAGCTACAGTAGTATCTGTAGCTGCTAGTTGCACAGTTTTGCTAGAGTCGAAAGCAGGTTTGGGCGGTTGTAGCTTTGCATTAGCAATAGAGTCTGCAATGCGTTGTTTTTCATACTCGTTCTTAGAGTAGTTGTTGTAGGCAAAATACCCTATCAACAAGAGTACTAATAGCGAAAAACCGATTAGTGAATTACGATCCATGAATATAAAAATGAGGTGCAAAGGTAACTTAAAATGCTTGCGACACCAATAAGGGCTGTTATGATAAGTTTTTTAATAACTACTATGATATAGGATAAAATTGCCCTATATTAGATTTGCTTTATATATCACCTTGAAACGTAACAGATAATTAGCGTGTAAATGCTTAAAAATGTGTATAATATGCTATTTTGCACGCATTGCTGAATATCTAAGTATCACGACCAAAAGGATTGCTCATGTTTGTAAAAAAGAATGCAAATGACCGTAATGCGAACATAGCTGCGGGATCTGTAACTACTATTGCTCAAGGAACTACTTTAAACGGAGATGTTGAGTGTGACACGGATATGCGAATAGATGGTAATATTATTGGAAACGTTTTGTGTAAAGGAAAGGTTGTGCTAGGCTCTTCTGCTATAGTACAGGGAGATCTTAACACTACTAATGCTGATGTATTTGGTACTGTAAACGGAAATGTAAGAACAGAAGATCTTACTTGCCTTAAAGCAGCAAGTACAGTAAATGGTAACATCAATACAGGAAGGCTGCAAATAGAAGCTAATGCTGTGTTTAACGGACAGTGTAAAATGACATCCGGGGATACGGACTACAAAACCGGGAAATCAAATAAGAAAGCTGAACCATCACTAGTTGCTCAAAACAACTAATACTTAGGATCAATACATTTTAAAGTGAGCCAACTCTTTGTCTAAATTTAGATAAGGATGTTGGCTTAATATTTTCTCCACCTTTTGAGCATTCCTAGTTAAGAATTTTTTGTGCGCATCGGTATCAGGGAATCTTGATCGGTGTTGTGCTGCAGATACTACCACTTCTATCTCTTTGAGTAAAGATGCCGCATCTTGATGTAAGCATGATTCAATGAATTTACTCCATACAAAGTCTACAGCTTGCTCGCTAGGGTGCGCCATGTCAGCAGCATAGAAACGATAGTCTCTCAATACATCTACTACCAACTCATACGCTGGGAAGTAATAAGCATTATCATACTCTGCACAAAGCTGATGTACCCCTTCAATAAGTCTTGCTTTGCTGCGGTTGTTATTTATTATGCCATCTCTAAGATGTCTTACGGGGCTTACCGTGAGTATTATTTGTATGTCTGGGTTGATGCTCATAATAGTATCAATAGCCTCTGATGTGGTAAGTACTATTTCTTCAGCAGGTAGTAATATCTTCTCAAAGTTGTCAGCAGGTACTTTGTGATTGTTAGATACGGGTTTTCCGGTTTCTTGCAGGTAATATTGATATGCAGTGCCATAAGTGATGATGAGGTGTGTAGCAGTCTTTATGTATTCATGCGCTTGGTTTACAGATGTATTGATGTCTTGCAATGCAGCTTCTTTATTGATATTGGAAAAGCGGGAATGATGCTCCCAGCTGTTCCATAGCTCGTTTTGATAGAAGAGGTCATCCGCTGTATATTCTTTCTTATTTACATAAGCAAGCAAGCTCTCCGCCACCATCAGCGGACTAAATAGTATACCATGAGGATTGCACAAAGTATCAAACTTATATCGCTCTAACTTCTGTGCAATATTCTCTGCAAAGCAAGAACCAATGGAAAGAATCTTGTTCTTATAACTTATGGGTTTATCAATTGGCTCAATATGAAATTCTAATTGGTGCATTAGAGATATTAATTGAAAAATGTAAGCAATTATTATAAATATTTAGCCTTTTATGTTGTAAAGTATACAATTACTATAGATAACAAGGCGAATATGCAAATACCTACTATAACATTTATTAAGTCTTGAGATATGGCGTTTCCCATATACTCATAATTATCTTTATATTCATTAGAAAAAGCTTCGATTTTTTTAGGACGACCTATAAGTTTGAGGAAATAGTATCTAGTATATTTCCCAACAAACCTTACTAGACCTCTCATTATAAATATGTTTAGGAGACTTTTCATATATCAATACCATCCTTGTTTTTTATACCATGCATAGCCTATTTTCAAGGCTTCCTTCACTTGTTTCATCAGCTCTTTATCATCTTTCTTTATATGGAAGCAAGATTTTCCTTTTAGTGTTTTCAATAGCTCGGGTGCTATTTCGTTTTTTAATTTAGGGTTGGTGTATACAGGCATCAAATAAAGACCTACATAATTGCTTTGTATGATGAGTCCACCGAAGTAGATATCGCCTTTCTTCTTACCTAATACTTCCACTTCTTTTTCTACCCATAGGTCGTATTTACCCTCTATATCTATACGCGGTTTCATATTACCTTTTTGATAAGGTTTCATTTCTTTCTTTAGCGAACCGAATATGCTAAGTAGCTCTTCTTGTGTAAGTTTTGCCATGATCTTACCTGTTTATATATTGCATAGTAATATGTGACAACAATTAATCCAACTTTTGACATGATTAGTGCCGTAATGACACTATATTTATCATGGATTGATAATTGTTCTAGATCAATTCTAAAATAGACAATTCAAAAATACTATTTATGGATCCAAATGAATTTCGCAAATATGCCATAAAACATCATGGCATTAGTAGCATGACTTTCGATAATTATTCTTCGTCTTTATTTAAGAATCCGAGTGCGCTAACACCATATATTATTGAAGAGCGTCCGCTGAACGTGGCATCTATGGATGTATTCTCTCGTTTGATGATGGACAGGATCATCTTCTTAGGTGAGCCTATCAATGATTATGTGGCTAATATCGTTACGGCACAGCTATTATTCTTAGAAAGTACTGACCGCAATCGTGATGTGCAGATGTACATCAACAGCCCGGGTGGTAGTGTATACGCAGGTCTTGGTATCTATGATACTATGCAGATCATCAACCCTGATGTATCTACTATATGTACCGGTATCGGAGCGTCTATGGCTGCTGTGTTGATGTGTGCCGGTACTGAAGGTAAGCGTACTGCATTGAAGCATAGCCGTATCATGATACATCAGCCGCTTGGTGGTGCTGAAGGTCAGGCTAGTGATATTGAGATCACTGCGCGCGAGATCTTGAAGTTGAAGAAAGAACTTTATGAGATCATCGCTAACCACTCAGGACAGAAACTAAGCAAAGTAGAAAGAGATAGTGATCGTGATTACTGGATGACTGCTGCTGAAGCTAAGGAGTACGGAATGGTAGATGAAGTACTAGAGCGCAATCCGAGAAAAGCCAATGATGGCGATGAGGATAAGAAATAAGCTATAAGTAAAAAGCCACGCGATTTGCGTGGCTTTTTTTATTGTTATGACTTTACCCAGTTGTCTTTGTTTATATGATCCAATGTAACCGGGATGTTGTATCTGCTTTTGATATATGCAGCCAACTGTTCTGCTGCGTAAACTGAGCGGTGCTGACCACCTGTACATCCAAAGGAAACACTCAAATGCTCAAACCCACGAGCCATATAGTCCTCAATATTTAGTGATACTATACCATACATGTGATTGATGAATTCAGGCATGCGTGTTTCTCGCTCTAAGAATATCTTCACGGGAGCATCAAGCCCAGATAAGTGTTTGTATGCATTGTATCTGCCGGGGTTCTTGATGCCGCGACAATCAAAAACATACCCGCCTCCGTGTTGACTTTTATCTTTGGGTACACCATTCTTTTTGTAAGAGAAGCTGGATATATGTACCGTTAGCTTTACCTTTTCTGAAGGCTCCGGCTGTGTGTATCTTTCTTGTATTTCATCGCTACTTACACGCTCTAATAATGAGCGCAGCTCTTGGTAGTTTGGCGTTTGAGGATTATCAGCTAAGAAGGCATTTAAGTTTTTCAATGCCGGGCTGATGCTACTTAAGAAGTGAGGTTTATGTTCCAGTAATCCTTTGAAGCCGTAAGCACCAAGTACTTGTAGCATTCTTAACAGTATGAACTGAAGATACCCTCTTCTAAAATAAATCTCTTCTACACGTGCTATTTTTACTTCTTCCATAGCAGAGATGTATTTATTCATTAGGTCGTCCTTCCATGCATCAGGTAGCCTAGCCTTTGCCTGCCATAGTAGTGATGCGAGGTCGTACTGTGGAGGCCCTTGCATAGCACCTTGAAAGTCTATGAAGAAGACCTCACCATTATGCACCATGATATTGCGGCTTTGAAAGTCGCGATACATTAGTGTTTGAGGCTCTATTCTACCATAGTCGCGGCTCAGCTGTTCCATTTCTTCCATCAGCTGATTCTTGTCATATGGTATCTTTTGCAGGTCGGCAAAGTAGTACTTAAAGTACATAAGGTCTGCCATTATCGCTTTCTCGTCAAAACGCTTTGAGGCAAAACACTGGTCGAAATTGCACTCTCTACCCGCAAGCCACTGCACCTTTACCAGTTGTTCTACTGCTTTTTGGTAGTACTTTTTTACCTCATCTGTATGACCTTCTTTTGCTAATAGGTCGTACAGAGAAGTATCACCAAGGTCTTGTTGTAGGTAGAATTTACGCTCCTTGCCTACTGCATACACTTCAGGCACGTTTACCTCATGCTTGCGAAACAGGTTGGCAAAGTAGAAGAAGGTATTATTCTCCGGGATATTGGCGTTGTAAGTACCTATAGCTGATGTGTCTCCCTTCGTTAGTCTGTAGTATCTTCTGTCTGAGCCAGAGATAGGCAGTGCTGTAATGCTATCCGGCTTTTCTCCGAAGTGCTCAGTAAATAGCTCTTCTAGTATGGTAATATTGTGTGATGAATCGTTACTGACGGTCATTATCGTTTTTTGGGGTAATCGAACAAAAATACTTGTTTATTTACACGACTGAAATCGTTCCACTCCTTAGCATCAAAACTTGAGCCAACAATGCCACAGGTTGGCACATTGTCAATTTTGAACTGGTCGGACAGGTTGTTGGCAAAATCTGTGATGCCGGGGTTGTGAGCTACAATGAACGCAGTCTTTACGTTATCATCTATCTCATATATAACTTCTTCAAAGACAGATGGTATACAATGATATAGTTTGTCGTACCAAACAATTTGCTCTTCTTTTATACCAAATACCTTGGCAATCTTTATAGCGGTGGTCTTTGCTCTTTTGGCAGTACTACTATAAATGATGTCAGGTACCACATTCATTTCCTTCAATCGCTGCCCCATATCCGGTGCATCTCGTCTGCCTCTACTGTTCAGTGGTCGGTCAAAATCACTCTGCATAGGGTTAGACCAGCTCGATTTTGCATGCCTGATCATCAATAATCTTCTCTGCATGTCTATAGTGCTTCTTTGTAGTATTTCAGTTCTAGGTTATCACCGTTGAATACGGCATAACTATTAAATTTTATCCAGTCGCCTAAATTAATATAAAGGCTGTCATTTGGTAACGGGTATTCTATAGCCAGATGCCTATGTCCGAAAATAAAGTAATCATAGTGCTCTTGTTTCAATGTATCTAAGCAGAACTGTACTAAGAACTCTTTTTCAGGACCAAGAAACTTATCTTCTTCACCCTCTACATGCTTTGGACCTTTTTGGCTGAACCACTCTGCAATACTCACTGCACTATCAGGATGTAATCTACGGTAAAGCCATTGTGCAAATGGATTGCGTAATACCTTTTTCAGCATTTTATAGCCATGGTCGCCAGGGCCTAAGCCATCTCCGTGACCAATGAAGAATTTCTTTCCGTTGAAGGTTCTCTGTATCGGTTCGTGATGAACGGGAATGTTCAATTCATCCATAAAGTACCCACGCATCCATAGGTCGTGATTACCCGTGAAGGCTTCTATCTGTAGGCCTGAATCGCTTAGCTCTGCTAGCTTTACTAAGAAACTGGTATAGCCTTTTGGTACTACTTTTCTGAACTCGAACCAGGCATCGAAAATGTCGCCCACCAAGTAGAGTTGAGCAGCATCGTCGCGAATGGAATCCAACCATCTGCAAAGACGTCTTTCTCTTTCGAGGCTCGTTTCTTTATCGGGAATACCGAAGTGAAAATCGGAAGCGAAATATATTTTTTTGCCTTCGGGTAATTGCATGAATAACCGCTATTGAAGCGCAAGTTAGCAGAAATAACCCAATGCGAAAATGATAGTTGTCAGAAATTTTATTTGGAGAATTGAAAATCACGAATATATCTTTGCACCAGTTCTTTAACAACATTGCTTATCAAGAAAGGCAGAGGGATATGGCCCGATGAAGCCTTAGCAACCATTCAGACGAAAGTTTGAAAAGGTGCTACTTCCATCTCGCGAAAGCGAGGAAGATAAGTCAGATGCAAAAAGTTGCCGATAACGACCTAATAGGTTGTTTCATATAACTCAAAGCTCTTCTGATCTATCGGAAGAGCTTTTTTATTGCACGTATATCAAGTGCAATGAAGTTGCTCTTTCGGTAAGTTCCTGATAGGTGATGCTGTCGAATAAAAATTATTTGATCACTTAAAAAAATCAGGAAAAACATGAGCAACGAGACAACACTTATCCACAGCATTCCAGTAGATCCGTTAACAGGTGCGCTATCTGTACCTATCTACCAAACATCAACCTTTGTGCAAGAGGCACCAGGTGAGAACAAAGGCTACGACTATGCGCGTAGCAACAATCCTACCAGAGCAACATTGGAAGAAATTATTGCAAAGCTTGAAGGTGGTGAGCGTGCATGTGCTTTTGCCAGCGGTCTTGCAGCAATAGATGCAGTGGTGAAGCTTTTGGAAAGTGGAGATGAGATATTGGCTGTAGATGACATCTACGGCGGAGCTTTTAGACAGTTCACACACATCTACAGCAAATTCGGTATCAAGGTGAACTATGCGGACACTACAGATGTGGCAAATGTATTTGATGCCATTACCCCAAAGACAAAGTTGATATGGTTGGAAACGCCAACCAACCCAACACTAAAGATCAGCGACATTGCTGCCATCTCAAAAATTGCTAAGCAGCATGATGTGTTATTGTGTGTAGACAATACGTTTGCCTCTCCTGTATTGCAGCAACCAATTAAGTACGGTGCGGATATCGTTATCCATAGTGCTACAAAATATTTGGGTGGTCATAGCGACTTGATAGCAGGGCTT
>CAZPDA010000070.1:0-13360 GCA_964585115.1 uncultured Flavipsychrobacter sp. | reverse complement strand
ATTTGGTACCGCTCACCGTGCACATGCTTCTACAGCTATCGTTGCAGAGTCTTTTTCTCCTGACAATAAGATGTTCGGTCTGCTACTAGCAGGTGAGATAGATGCTGCACAAAAAATTTTGAACGACGCACAAAAACCATTCACTGCAATTATCGGTGGTGCTAAGGTATCTGACAAGATCTTGATCATTGAGAACTTACTAGACCAAGCTACGGACATCATCATAGGTGGTGGTATGGCATATACCTTCTTCAAAGCACAGGGCGGTCAAATAGGCAACTCTCTTGTAGAGGATGACCGTTTAGCTATGGCTAACGACCTCTTACAAAAAGCTAAGGACAAAGGCGTACAGATACACCTGCCAAGTGACAGCATATTAGCAAATAAGTTTGCTGCTGATGCAGATACCGCTTCGGCTAACAATATGGAGATACCTGAAGGTTGGATGGGACTGGATATAGGACAGATGGCTTGTGAGACCTTTGCTAAGGTGATCAAAGAGTCTAAAACGATACTATGGAATGGTCCGATGGGAGTATTTGAAATGGAGAAGTTCCAACATGGTACTAAGTGTGTAGCAGATGCAGTAGCTGAAGCTACAGAAGCAGGTGCATTCTCTCTTGTAGGTGGTGGCGATAGCGTTGCTGCGGTAAACAAGTTCAACTACGCTGATAAAGTAAGCTATGTATCTACAGGTGGTGGTGCTATGCTAGAGTTCTTTGAAGGGAAAGAACTACCAGGTATAGCTGCTATCAACAAATAGTTCATTCTTACAATAATATATAGCAAAAGAGGTCGGTATATACCGACCTCTTTCTTTACCCGTTTACCTATAAAATCAACCTATGCCCCATTACTCATTACTATTATTGCTTTATAAATTGTTGATAACCTGTTTTACCATTGTTCTCTATCTGTAAGAAATAATTACCACTTGGCAATTCTGCTACAGATATTGTTTTGTTATCTACTGTACCAAAGTCTCTCACTAACTGTCCATTGATATTAAAGACGCTTACCTCTACATTTCCTTTCATTTCCTTCGTATCAATTGTCAAAGTATTTGCTGCAGGGTTTGGCCATACTTTAAATGAACTTGATAATGCATTCACATCATCTACACTTGTTACATTCTGTAGCGGAACCAGTGCACCACCAGTTGCCGTAGCTGCGTACAGACCAAAACCAGGACCATTAGAATTTTGAGTAGGATCTACAAAACCTGATGCTACTACCACTATAGCAGCACCTTGTAAAGAAAGTGTTTGCAATGGCGCACTGAATAGTGCAATTTGGCTATTACCCATGCTATCAGTAAGACTTAGCGTATAATCGTTAGTAGGTAGCTCTAAGTAATTAGCATCAAACTCTCCAAAGCTCAGATTATCTACAATAGTATTACCGCCTGCACTTACATCTACCGGCGGAGCATCGGTACTACCGTGCATTACCAGCACATCTGTATTTGCTGAATTAGTAGCCATCTCTCTACCCATGTTATATACACTTAGTCTGAATGGCTGAGCCGGCATATAACCACTTGGGCTGACGATACCATTCGCAATTGCTACATAGGTATCACCACTGGTAAGAGTGGGTGTAATAGAGTAGATAGTATCTGCTTCTGACATACTGTTCTTAGGTGCTACGCCTATTCTTACAGGTACCATTGCAGGTACACTAGTAAATGCCGTTGCTGTTCTGAAAGCAAAATTATCTAGTAATAATGTACCATCTACATACACATCAACAGAATCTGCTGCTGCATCTGCACAGTTATGAATAACTTGAAGCTTTGCTGTTTGTCCGTAAGACAGCGCACTACATCCTAATGCTGCTGCTAAAAGTAAAATTTTCCCTTTCATCGTTTTGTGATTTTAGTGTACTGGGAAAACATCACAAGACTTCATTTTGTTTAAACTTACATGCACTAAAATTAAACAAAACATTTTGTTTTACAATCCAATGACAAAACATATTATTTTGTTTAAACATATTAAAACAATGATATTGACAAGCTAAACAAACAGTGATCTACACTTGGGAAAAGTTACTCTAATCGAAAAGTGACGGGCAGTAAATACACCACTCTAGTAGGCTTTTTCTTATAAATGGCGGGCTTCCATTTAGGCATATTAGCAACTACTCGTATAGCCTCTTCTTCCAAGCCGCCACCAAGTCGGCGCTTACCAACTATACGAGGGGTTAGTACGGTTCCACTTTCGTCTATGATGAATTGTACAAAAAATTTTCCTTCAATTTCTGCATCTCTGGCTAAAGCTGGATAGTTTATTTGCTTCAGCACATACTTATACACATTACTATCCCCCGCCACAAACAATGGCATACGGTCTAGTGTCTCAATTAAATGCTTATTTAGGTTGGAGTCCAAACCTTGAGCTTTTACTCCAAAAGAAAGACAGGCCAATACTATTGTGATAAATACCTTTCTCATTTACGCTTCTTTCTAAAGGGTTTAGTAATACGTTGCCAAAAGGTTTGTTTCACACATTGCTTGTCAGTAGTATAGTACTCACTTGTGACTACAGCCCCCGTTGTTGTTGTAATGACACGTAATCCTTCTGGATGATAAGGCTCTACTTCTGGAATTAAATAACTTTTAATTGTCACCTCATTCATCACTCCTTGAGGATACTTGTAGATCGTAAAGTTCTTGTTTGCTAATTCATCCAATGTGCCTTCTTCACTCCAGTAGGTACTGCTGTTATCTTTAGTATTCTTTACAACTGATACTTTTAGCATACCACTCACAGTCGATCCTTTTACTGAGATAGCAAAGCCTCCTTTAATATCTGTAATAGCATAGTAGTCCGTACCTTCTATTATCACTTTCATACCTACTACAGGCTCTTTGGTCAAGTAGTCTACTACCCTACCTGTTATAGCTGTTACTATGTCCCCCTCTGTTTTTTCTTCACCTACTATCTCTATATTATTTTGAGGTAATGCATTAGCACGAACATTCAACAACATAGCTTGTACCGCAATAAATGCCGCAGCCACTTTCTTATTGATACTGTAGTACCAATACTTCTTTTGAGGAATAACTAAAGGTCTATCTACTTGAGTAGCTAAAAAGTGTCCACAGGTGCTCTTGCCTTCATGATCTGTAAAATACTTCAATAGCTGCTCATCACTCATTGTTGTAAAGTCTACCACCACTTTTTGGCAGCTCATACAAAAGCGTCCTTTTTCTTCAGGTAGCATCTTGTCCCAATTTTCTGAGCAAGGTTCAGGTATGCTTATATTTATTTGCTTGGGCTTCACTTCTTCTTTCTAAAGGGTTTAGTAATACGTTGCCAGAATGTTTGCTTCACGTTAGACCGAACACATGCATGCCCTCTTGTTGGCAAACTGTTTAATTGCTCTGAATTAATGTAGTCTTGATTGAGTACCATAACCACACTCGTATCTCCTACAAACCTGTACATACTAATAAAGGTCGAACACATAGCATTTAAACTACCATGAATTTTTAAAATTCTAGTACCACTTACATAACGAGAATCTTTAGCATCATATACGGCACTAAGTGTGTAATACCTATTGGTAGTATCAATTACATCAAGCACTATAGAAAAATTCCCGTTATTATCTGTAACACTGTAATAGTCTGTATTTTCTAATACCACCTTTATACCAGCCAATGGGCGCTCTGTACCTTGGTCATATACTATGCCATTGATATACTTTTTGTTAGAGGTCGTATCATTTTTATAATAAATATATTCTGAATTAGGTTTTGGTAATGCATACGACTTCATCCCATGAAACAACGATTGCAATACGATGAATGATGCAGCTAACTTTTGGGTAATTGATAACGGTAAAATAAAAGACCTCTTTACTCTAGCCTTGTAATCTTTATTTAATTGAACAGCATTAAAGTTCCCACATATCCTCTCCGACCTATGCTCTGTAAAGTATTTCAAAAGCTGCTCATCACTCATTGTTGTAAAGTCTACCACCACCTTTTGGCAGCTCATACAAAAGCGTCCCTTTTCTTCAGGTAGCATCTTGTCCCAATCTTCTGAGCAGGGTTCGGGTATGGTTATATTTATTTGCTGTGTTTTCACAGTATGAATTTAACCTCTTTCTATTTCACAATTATCATAACATTATAATATTTACCTCTTTCACACCATAAATAAAAGTTGTATTTTTGCTATAGTAGTAATAGACAATTAATAGGCGTGTCCTACACTTGCAACAAAAAACAACAAAACAGAAATAACAAACTATATAAACCACTAACTATCAATAGCCGCTTTTTCCAACAAGCAATTATTCTACACATCACAATGAAAACGCAACAAAAAACAACAATTTCCGTCACACTATTTCGCAGCTATATCTTAATTTGACCCTCATGGAGTTTGGTAAAGTATCAGATCAAGAACTGGAGCAAATAGACTTCTCCCTACCTAAAGACCCTGCAATTACTACAGAGGTCTTAAAAACAGGTAAAGGAAATACAAAGTTTCACATTGGTTGTGCCAAGTGGGGGCGTAAGGACTGGGTAGGCAAGCTATACCCACCCAAGACCAAAGAGAAGGACTTTTTAGAGCATTATGCGCGCACATTCAATTGCATTGAGTTCAATGCCGTGTTCTACCGCATGCCCTTCCCTACCGATGTATGGAAGTGGAAAAGCAAAGTGCCTAAAGACTTCTTGTTCTGCCCTAAGTTTACCAATACCATCACCCACATGAAGCGGTTGAAGAATGCAGACTTTGAAGTTGGTAAATATCTGGAGGCAATCACAGAGTTCAAAGACAACCTCGGACCAATATTCTTAATGCCGCACCCTCAGGTTTCTCCGAAACATTTAGAAACATTACAGGAGTTCATCCTATCCATACCACAGGATGTAAAGATGTTTACCGAACTGCGCCACCCGGACTGGTATAAGGATGGCTACAACCAAGACCTATTTGATATACTGAAAGCCAACAACCGTGGCACTATAATTACAGATGCCGCAGGACGTAGGGATTGTGTACATATGCACCTTACTACCCCTGAGTGTTTTATCCGCTTTGTGGGCAACTCATTACACCAAAGCGACTACGAGCGTATAGACGATTGGGTGCAGCGCATAAAGCTATGGATGGAGCAAGGCTTGGAGACCTGTTACTTCTTCATGCACCAGCACGAGGAGCTACATTCTCCTGAATTGATAAAATATATGATAGAGGAACTGAACAAGCATTGCGGCACAAAAATCACTCCGCCAAAGATGTATACACCCGACACATTATTTTAAACAACAATACATATAAATTTCACTAGCATAGCTGCCTATTTTAAGTTATCTTCGCACAAAATTTTTGCTACATGAACTTGCACGAATATCAAGCCAAAGAATTATTGAAGCGTTACAACGTGCCAACGCAGGATGGTATCGCTGTTGAAACAGTTGAAGAAGCTGTAAATGCATATAATAAAGTTGCTGAAGAAACAGGAGCAAAATTTGCTGTTGTTAAGGCACAGATACATGCTGGTGGTCGCGGTAAGGGTACAATGAAAGAAGTACCTGAGCAACACGGTGTTGAAGTAATTAAAAGCGCTGAAGATGCTGAGCGTGTAGCTAAAAATGTACTAGGTAATACACTAGTTACAATACAAACAGGTGACGCTGGTAAAGTGGTGAACAAGCTTTTCGTAGCACACGATATGTACTACGATGGACCAAGCGAGCGTGAAGAGTTCTACCTTTCTATACTAATGGACCGTGCTAAGAAGCAGAACGTTATCATGTACAGTACTGAAGGTGGTATGGACATTGAGGACGTTGCACACAACACTCCTGAGAAAATATTCAAAGAGTGGGTAACTCCAAACTTACCTTTACAGCCTTTCCAAGCTCGTAAGATAGCTTTCAATCTAGGTTTAAGCGGTGCAGCTTTCAAAAGCTGTGTTAAGTTCGTAACGAACCTATACAATGCATATATCGGTCTTGATTGTGCAATGCTAGAGATCAACCCTCTTTTCAAAACTGCTGACGATAAGATAGTAGCAGTTGACTGTAAGATGGGTCTTGACGAGAGTGCTTTGATCCGTCATAAAGATCTTGCTGACATGCGTGATAAGTCTGAAGAAGATCCAACAGAAGTAGAAGCAGGTGAATTCAACCTTAACTATGTAAAACTTGACGGTAACGTAGGTTGCATGGTTAACGGTGCCGGTCTTGCTATGGCTACTATGGATATGATCAAACTTTCTGGTGGTGAGCCGGCTAACTTCCTAGATGTAGGTGGTGGTGCTAATGCTGAAACAGTAGAGGCTGGTTTCCGTATCATCATGAAAGACCCTAACGTTAAAGCTATCCTTATCAATATCTTCGGTGGTATCGTACGTTGCGACCGTGTTGCTGCAGGTGTTGTAGAAGCTTATAAGAACCTAGGTAACATAGACATTCCGATCATCGTTCGTTTACAAGGTACTAACGCTGAACAAGCAAAAGAACTAATAGACAACTCAGGTCTTAAGGTACAGTCTGCTATCCTACTTAGCGAAGCAGCTGAACTAGTACAAAGTGCAGTAAGTGCAAACTAAGAGAAACATACATTCTAAGTATAACGAACAGCCACCCATTGGGTGGCTGTTCTGATTTTAACATTATTAATTAAAAATGTTTTATTTACTTTGTAACACAAAGCACTTTATATGAACCATAATCCAAAAGAAGAATCGCTACAGGCACTCTCTGATATCAAACGTATCATGGAGCGGTCGGCAAGGTTCCTATCTCTTAGCGGTTGGAGTGGTATTTGGGCTGGCGCTACAGGTCTGGTCTCAGCAGGTATAGCTTATAGCTGGATAGCAGATATGAACGCTACAGACTATAGCAACTATAGAGCTATTAAATATGGACCAAGTAGCTCGGCTCATTTAGCCGGTATTGACATTCAGTTCATAGGCTTAGCTGTAATAACATTTATTGTTGCGCTAGCTGGCGGTTATTACTTCACTTGGAGGAAGACCAAAAAGCAAGGTGGTAAAGTTTGGAATAGTGCTTCTAAAAAGATGTTGGGTCATGTAGCCATTCCTTTGATAGCAGGTGGTATTTTTGCGTTAGTGATGTTGTTTAACGGATTAGAGATGTACATAGCTCCTACTTGTCTTACCTTCTACGGACTAGCATTGCTTAATGGTAGTAAGTATACCCTACCCGATATACAGTACTTAGGCGTACTAGAAGTAGCATTAGGTTGTATCAGTATGTTGGTAAGAGGTTACGGATTAATATTTTGGGCAGTAGGGTTTGGATTGCTACATATCATATACGGCATCATCATGTGGAACAAATACGACAAACAAATAGCACAGTAAGGATAATGGGTAGCCCGATAGATAAGTTGAACAAGGTCTTTGAGAGCCGTATACGTATAGGTATCATGAGCGCACTGGTGGTGAACGACCAAGTGAACTTCAATGAGCTGAAGGCACTTATTGACGTGACCGATGGTAACTTATCATCTCACCTAAAAACATTAGAAGACAAAGAATATATAAAAGTGCAGAAAGGTTTTATAGGAAGAAAGACCAACACTACCTACTCCATAACTAAAGCTGGAGAAAAGGCTTTTAAAGAACACATAAACGCAATGGAAGAGATCATCAAAAACTTGAATTAATATTTTTTTGCTCATTTTACTTTGAAATACAAAGTACTTTATAAAACACAAGCATGGATATATCATTTAACATATGGCTACGTACACAAGCGGGATACCTACTGATGCTTCTAGCAACAGCTATCGGGTACATAATATTAGAGCCAAGTACAATACATGATGCAGAAGCACTCACAATAGCACTAATAGTATTGCCTGTTTGTGTCTTATTTGTAGAAGCGCTATTCTCTTTGCCTGCAATTCTATTGATAGCACTTGGTATAAGCATTACCAAACGACCAAATATAGTTGTAAGAGAAAAGCTAATAATAATAGCAATTATAGCTGCTCTATCATTCTATGCTTGTGCTCTATTGATGGGTACCATAGTAATGCAAGACAAATTCACATATATAGTCATGGAACCGATATTCAACTTATTGACCCTTGGGGTGATCTTATCTTCTTCAATAAGTATATACCAGACCAGAAATAAGATAAAAGCACACTTAAATAATAAGCATACAAACCATGAATAACTTTTTTAAAATATGGTTTTATCAAAAAGTAGCGTTAGCAATAATGCTCTTCATTTGGTGTGTAATCGACTACATGCTTTATCCTCAGACATTTCTTCCGGCTGAAAACATTTATGATATCATAGGTAACAGCTTATTCTTTACAATAATAGGAGAAGGTATGGAAGCCTTTATATCTATGCCTACGATATGGCTAAATGGATTGGCAATAGAATATCTGAGGAGAAGAAAACGTAGCAATAAAAACTTCATCGCATATAGCACACTAATCATAACCGCTATTACGCTCGCCTATGATACAATAATATTCATGCTAATGCTGACCTCATCAAGACAATCAGTCTTAGATATGACCCTTTCATTCATACAAATGATAGCTGCACCTGTAGTAATAGCAACAACCATTAGCATGATCATATTCACAAATAAAATTAACCTCACAAAATCAGCATAACATGAGTAACAACAGCATCTTCGAGAAAAACAAATTATTGATCAAAGGCTTCTTCATTGGCTTTTTGATATTACTAATGCTCATACCAAAATTTATGGTACAAGGCTTAGTAAATGAACGTGCATTTTTGCAAGAACAAGCCACTAAAGAGATCAGTAAAAAATGGGCTAATGCACAAACTGTGATAGGGCCTGTATTAGCAGTGCCTTATAAAAAGTACAACCAAAGGTCAAATGGAGGAACTTTCACCACCTACCATACGGCATATATACTCCCCGAGAAACTTAAGATAGATGGACAGGTGATACCTGAAGAAAAGAAGCGAAGCATTTACCATGTATCATTATATCGTTCAGACCTTAACCTTTCTGGCAAATTCTCTAACGATGCATTTGACAAACTAGGCATTGATACCAACAATATACAATGGGACAAGTGCAAACTAATAGTAGGTATTAGTGATGCCAGAGGACTGGAGCAAGAAGTAGCTCTGGACTGGAATGGCACTAAACATATAATGGAACCATCAATTGACCGCAAGCCTGTGTTTGGCACCGAAATGATAAGCAGCATTAGTTACAAAGCAGCTACAAGTGAGTCTTTCAACATTAAACTAAAAGTAAAAGGCTCTACACATTTACACTTTGTACCTGTAGGTAAAACTACTACTGTCAACCTTGCGTCTAAATGGGAAGACCCTTCTTTTGATGGCTACTACTTACCAGATACCAGCACTACAAATAATGGGTTCTCTGCCAAGTGGAATATTCTACAAGTGTCTCGTAGCTTCCCTCAATATTGGAATGATGATAATAGTGCTACCAGTCAGAAGCTGTATAACAATAGCTTTGGCGTTAAGCTGATACAACCTGCCGACCATTACATCAAAACACAACGCTCCGTTAAATATGCCATACTTATCATCGGGCTGACCTTTGTGGTCTTCTTCTTTGTAGAGATAATGCAGAAAGTTCGCATACACCCGCTGCAATATATACTGGTAGGCATAGCCCTTATTATATTCTACACCTTGCTCCTATCCATATCAGAATACACAGGGTTCAACACTGCCTACCTTATTGCAGCTATAGCTACGGTAACACTAATAGGTACTTATGTATGGAGTGTGGTAAAGAAAGGAAAGGTTGCAGCAGGCTTTACCTTCTCCCTTGCCGCACTATATACTTACCTCTTTATGCTTATTCAGTTAGAAGAATATGCGCTAATATCAGGCAGTATTGGTTTATTTGTAATACTTGCACTGATCATGTTCTACTCAAGAAAGATAGACTGGTACAGTACAGGAAAACAAATATCAGAAGCTCATGAATAACAAGTCATCATCACCTAAAGCAAGAGTACAAAGTTTTGGCTATGCCATAAGGGGCATACTACAACTTATCACTCAAGAACCTAATGCTCGCATACATCTGTTGGCAACAGTTGTGGTAATAACGGGAGGTGTGATAAAGCACCTCTCCTCTACCCAATGGATAGCCATAGCCTTTTCAATAGGTCTTGTATGGATAACCGAAGCACTGAATACAACAGTAGAAATGCTTTGCGACCTCTATTGCAAGGGTGAGTATAACGAAAAGGTAAAAGTCATAAAAGACATTGCCGCAGGCGCAGTCCTTATAGCCTCTATCACCAGTATTACTATAGCACTATTTGTTTTCTTAAACTAAACATTCAAAAAATGAGCTTCATCAATAAATATAAATGGCTGGCACCTTCACTGCTATTCAGTATCTCGGTCATACTTCTACGCATCATCTATACGGGCTACCCAACATTTGCATGGATGATATGGAATTTGTTCTTAGCCATAATACCACTATACGTGAGCCACCATGCAACCAAAGTTAAAAAGCGTGCACATAGATGGATGCTAGGTATGGTATGGCTATTATTCTTCCCCAACTCTATCTATATGGTCACGGACCTATTTCACTTATCTGCCAGAGAGCCAGTGCCAATGTGGTACGACCTCTTACTGCTATTCTCAACAGCAGTGAATGGCGTTGTGTTAGGACTCATCTCGCTACACAATATGGAGCAAGCCATGAGTACTATGCTAAAGAAGCGACTGCTACACCTATCAACTTTTGGGCTACTCTTTCTATGTGGGTACGGTATATACCTAGGCAGGTATGAGCGATGGAATAGTTGGGATATAATAACACGACCGTTCTCTTTGCTAAGCAGCATGAGCTACCATATCATACATCCATTCAGGAATATTGAGGTGTGGGCCATTAGTCTATTTTTTGCAGTCTGGTTGTATCTTTTGTATCAGTACATTAACCGTTTCAAACAGTATGTTCACAAGAGGTGATAATTCTTGTTTAATCTTATATTAGCGTTGCTTATCATTAAGTAAACAATGGAAGCGTACCTTTGTTATATAAATGATACTGAAAACATAAACGATAAATATATTATGGCAACGACAAATCAAATAGGATTAGACAAAGCAAAATCAGAAGAATTAGGTAATAAGCTGAACACACTATTGGCAAACTATCAAGTGTTCTACATGAACCTTAGAGGTTTCCATTGGAATATTAAAGGTGAGAAATTCTTTGAACTACATGTAAAGTTTGAAGAGCTATATGATGATACATTATTGAAGATAGATGAAGTTGCAGAACGTATTGTAACCATAGGTGTAACACCACTACACTCTTACACTTCATTCTTAGCTAACTCTACGGTAAAAGAGCATACTAATGTAACTGAAGGTAAAGCATGTGTACAGCACATAGTAGACGATTTTAAAGTACTACTTGAGCTAGAGCGTGAGCTACTAGATATGTCTGACGAAGCAAACGACGAAGGTACTAATGCACTAATGAGTGACTACATTCGTGAGCAAGAAAAGCTGGTATGGATGTACAATGCTTTCTTGAAATAATTTCATTAGTTCTTACACTATATAAGAGAGCCTCGATATTCGGGGCTCTTTTTTTTATTTACATATAGCCTATAGCTGCCTCTACACAGCGCACACCATCTATAGCTGCACTAATGATACCACCTGCATAGCCTGCACCTTCAGCACAAGGGTATAATCCTTTTATCTGCGTATGTTGTAAAGTTTCTTTATCTCTAGGTATGCGTACAGGAGAGCTAGTGCGCGACTCTGTAGCTACCATTACGGCTTCATTCGTATAATAGCCTTTCATCTTCTTGCCAAAGTCTACTACCGCTTTCTTCAATGCCTGCGCCACTTCTTTAGGCAATACTTCTGCTATACCTGCGCTGTGCAGTCCCGGTAAATAAGAGTTATCAGGTAGGGAATCGGAGACCTTATTATTCACAAAGTCTACCATGCGCTGGGCGGGAGCAACCAACTTGCCGCCACCTACTTCATAGGCTTTCTGCTCTACCATCTGCTGGTAATACATACCTGCTAGCGGACCTGTAAAACCATATTTAGCAAAGTCTTCTTCATTGACACTTACTACCGTTCCTGAATTGGCATAAGGGTTATTACGTTTAGAAGGAGACCATCCATTTACCACTACCTCATTAGGGTTTGTAGCTGCGGGAGCGATTATACCCCCGGGGCACATACAGAAAGAGAACACACCTCTGCCATACTGCTGCGTGACCAATGAATAGCTGGCAGGTGGCAAATACTCACCACGTGTATCACAGTGATACTGCACACTATCTATAATGCTTTGCGGATGCTCTATACGCACACCAAGGGCATATGGTTTACACTCCACCTCTATACCTTTGCTATGTAATAGCTCAAATATATCGCGTGCAGAGTGCCCTGTAGCAAGTATTACTTTATCACACTTTATCGTATCTCCACTCTCAGTCTTAACTCCTACGACCTTATCACCATCTAATAAGATGTCCGTCAGCTTAGTTTCAAAACGAACCTCACCACCACAATCAATAATGGCTTCTCTCATCTTTGTGATGATGCCCGGTAGCTTGTTGGTACCTATGTGTGGGTGTGCTTCGTAGAGGATATGCTCTGTAGCCCCGAAATAATGGAAGAGCTCTAAAATACGCGGTACATTACCTCGCTTGTTTGAACGCGTATATAGCTTACCATCACTATAGGTACCTGCTCCGCCTTCACCAAAACAGTAGTTAGACTCTGGATTCACTACTCCTTCCTTATTGATAGCAGCAAGGTCTCTGCGTCTGCTACGTACATCTTTCCCTCTCTCTAGTATTATTGGTTTGTACCCAAGTTCAATCAACCTTAATGCGGCAAATAAACCTGCGGGACCTGCACCAACTATTACCACATGTGCTGCATCAGATACATTCTGCAAACCGGCATCAATAGGAGCTTGTTCAGGAGCTTGTTCGTCGATATACACTTCAAGCTGCAATACTATTTTCACCTGCCGCTTTCTAGCATCTATAGACCGCTTTATAAGCTTATATCCTGAAATACGTTTGGGAGACAGCCCTACCTCTTTTGAAATGAAGCTATGTAAAGCAGTTTCATCAGCTGCTTGTGCGGGGTCTAACTGTAGTTTTATTTTCTTTAGCATGTTTGTTGCGTTAGGTTTTTATCCTAAAAAGCAAAAGGGGCTTTCGCCCCTTAATATTATTATGGATGAAGTTTTTTGTATTCTTCTTTTACTTTATCTAAATGCTCTATGAACTTACTCACATCAGGGTCATAACCGTAACCATTAGGTACTAATAGGTTCTCATCAGCATCTATAAAGAAATAGTTAGGCTGTGCA
>CAZPDA010000069.1:0-13493 GCA_964585115.1 uncultured Flavipsychrobacter sp. | reverse complement strand
CGATTATATCAATCCGGAGCAGATCTTATACTTCGAAAGTGTAAATAAGTATACAAAGGTTGTTACTAAGAGTTATAGCGTTGTGAGTTCCTATAACTTAGGAGAGTTTAAGAAGGTGATAAGCAATGATTCCTTTTTTCAGGTACATCGGTCTTTTATAGTTAATCTTCACCATATAAGAAGGTATGAAGCTGCTGGTACAGTGGTAATGGACGATGATATGCAGATTCCCGTATCTAAGAACTCCAGAAGTGAGTTTCATGAGAAGTTTGGCAAGATAAGCAGAATAGCAGGAGGTAAATCTACAAAATAGGGTAACTCGTTCGTTGGATGAAAACTACCATTCGTTGGATGAAATGGCCATTTTATCTAATGGCGTGCGTATGCTCTAATATTTTTCGGAATTTTATAACTCATTGATACTAAATTAATACGTATCGGTCAGCCCTTATAACCTATTGGGGTTGTATACCCAATTACACAAGTCTATAAAACCAGCCTATGCTGGAGTAATTTAAGCCTAGCTCAAATTATTTCAGCTTTTTTTATGCGTTTACATAAAAACAGAATACATCACCTGGGCCATGTACACCAACAACCAGTGTTTTTTCTATATCGGCAGTACGGCTTGGTCCTGTATTTAGGTTTATCATAGATGGGATGTTCTTACCGTACCTTTTATCAATAAGTTGTATAGCGTCTTTAATATCAAATACTATTTGATCTCTGTAGGCAACAATTATGTGCGTTGGGTAAAAAACTGATGCTGTTCTACCCAAGTTTTGTTTGCTAGTAAGTAATACAGAGCCGGTACGGGCCACTAGTGTTTCGCAGCCTGTAATGCAGGCATCAGCACTTTCTGTTTGCTGTGCGGCATTTTCAGCTATTTTTAGATTATTGTTCTCTAATGTTCTCAAAAGTTTTTGGTCAGCACACAACATTTGTTTCCAACCCATTTTGCTATGCAGAGCGTGTAGATTTTCTAGTAATTCTTGTTCATTGTCACAATAAACGAACTTGCCACCAAGCTTATTGAAGTTCTCAGCAAAGGTCTCTTCCAAAGAGAACTCTGACCTAGTATATATTTCCTCATTTGCTCTATCCTCAATCTCAGGATAAGGCTTAGACACAGCGTCTTTGCTTAATGCTTTGCGTATAGTACTTAATATCTTTTCTCTTGATTTTGATGTCTTATATGTTGGCATTATTGACGTCTATCTATTAATGAAGCTGTAAAATTAAAAAAGCGATAGTACTCTATCGCTTTTTATCAATTCAATTTTTATTCTTGATTAGACATCCCGCTATTTACAGGTGGTATGCCTTCGTTAGGTGTCATATCCTCATAAGGCCTTTTACCTATTAGTCGCTCAAGGTCGTCTTTGAATAGTACCTCTTTCTTTAATAGCTCTTCAGCAAGGATCTTAAGGGCATCCATATGCTCGGTCAGCAACTCTTTAGATCTGTTGTACTGATCTTCAATATGATGTCTTGCCTCCTCATCTATCAGTTTAGCAGTTTCTTCAGAGTATGGCTTACCCGTTGGGTATTCTTGTTGTGCATCGTGGAAGGATACATTACCCACCTTATTGTTCATACCATATAGGCTGATCATAGAGTATGCCATTTTAGTAACACGCTCAAGGTCGTTCTGCGCACCTGTAGATATTCTACCAAAGATCAACTCTTCTGCTGCGCGTCCTCCAAATAGTGCAACCATCTGGTCGTTCATCTGCTCTGTAGTGTATAGGTATTGCTCTTTAGGTAGATATTGTGCATATCCTAGTGCGGCAACACCACGAGGTACGATCGATACTTTGATCAATGGGTGAGCATATTCAAGGAACCAGCCACATATTGCATGACCTGCCTCATGATATGCAATGATCTTCTTCTCTTCAGGAGATATGATCTTATTCTTTTTCTCAAGACCACCTATCACACGGTCAATAGCATCGTTGAAGTCTTCCATATCAACCTCTTCTTTGCCTTTACGTGCAGCTATAAGGGCAGCCTCGTTACATATATTAGCTATATCCGCACCTGCAAAACCAGGCGTTTGGGTAGCTAGTTTACGAATGTCAAGGTTCTTAGATGTCTTGATCGGCTTCAAGTGTACGTCAAATATCTTCTCTCTACCTTTCACATCAGGTATGTCTATTGATATCTGACGGTCGAAACGACCCGGACGAAGTAATGCAGAGTCAAGAACGTCAGGGCGGTTGGTTGCCGCAAGTACAATGATACCTGTATCGCCACTGAAACCATCCATTTCTACAAGTAGCTGGTTCAGTGTGTTCTCACGTTCGTCATTACTCATCACCATATTCTTACCACGAGCACGACCGATAGCATCTATCTCATCAATGAACACGATACATGGCGCTTTCTCTCTAGCTTGTTTAAAGAGGTCTCTTACACGGCTGGCACCTACACCTACGAAAAGCTCAACAAAGTCTGAACCAGACATGGAGAAGAATGGTACTTGAGCCTCACCCGCTACTGCTTTTGCAAGTAGGGTTTTACCCGTACCCGGAGGACCTACTAGTAGAGCCCCTTTAGGTATTTTACCCCCCAGTGAGGTGTATTTTTTAGGGTTCTTTAGGAAATCAACGATCTCCATAACCTCAACTTTTGCTTCGTCAAGCCCTGCTACATCATTAAATGTGATGGTAACTCTTGTGCCTTTCTCAAAAAGCTGTGCTTTAGACTTACCTATGTTGAATATACCGCCGCCGCCGGCACCACCACCTGCACCACCGCTCATTTTCCTCATTATGAAGAACCACATAGCAATCAGTAAGATGGCAGGAAGTAGGAATGACGATAGAAGGTCGTTCAGTAAACTACCTCTGTCCTCATAAAATACTTTTACTCGTTCGCTCTCTGGTATGTCCTTTTGAGCTTCTTTAAGGTTTACCTCAAACTGTTCAACAGTACCGATACGGAAAGTATATTTTGGGCTGTTATCTGGCTTGTTTTTGAAGAAAGCATTGTCGTCTGATGTAGAAGCAGGCTTTTTCTGAGGTTTCAGATACACCTCTACTTCTTTGTCATTAACAACTACTAGCTTTTCTACTTTGTTGGTATTGCTATTGTCTATGTACTCACGCTTAAAGTCCTGAAAACTCTTTTTCTCAGTACTACTACCTAAGTTAGGCCCAATGAATTGAAGCCCTAATAATAGTACCAGAATGATACCGTATACCCAGTAAATATTGAATTTTGGTCCTTTGCGCGGTGTTCGATTGTCACTTCCACCCGGCCCTTGGCCAGGCCTTTGCTTATTATCTTCCATTTTAGGTTACTACAAGTTTATACTGCTCTACAGTTATTGTTCATTATGTTCCATTCTATCTGCATCTTCCCACAGGCTTTCCAGGTCGTAGAATTGTCTGTATTCTCGTTGGAAAATATGAACGACAACGTTTACATAATCCACCAGTGTCCATTCTTCTCCGTTTTCCTTATGGTAAGGTCTTTCTTCACATTCTTCTTTTACTTTTTGCTCAATGCCTTCAGCTATTGCTTTTAGCTGTGTTTTTGACTGAGCTTCACAAAGTATAAAGAAATCTGCAACAGCCTCATCAATTTTTGTAAGATCCAGCGATATGATATCTTCTCCTTTCTTATCTTGTATCGCGTCTATGATCGTAGTAAAAAGCTTACTGTCTCTAGAAAGACGATTAATAGACTTTTTTCGTCCTTGCAGTGCAGTTATTATTTTCTCCAAATTGCGATATATCTATTTTTGTTGACGATTGATCTTGTAACATCAAAATTAAATAAACTTTGGCACTAAACTTACAAGCCATTTTAGATGCTCCTGTGATAGAGGTAGATACTATTGATAGTACCAATAACTATGCCATGAGCCTTGTTAATGCCGATACGGCACAAGCTGGTATGACCATAATAGCTAAGACCCAAACTGGAGGTAAGGGACAACGTGGTAGAGTATGGACAGATATGCCCGGGCAAAGTCTGCTCATGAGCGTTATAACTGCACCTAAATACAGCCTAGAGCTACAATTCACGTTTAATGCTACCGTGGCTTTGGGTATAGTAGACGTGCTCGAAGATTATTTTGAAGATTGTAGAATACAGATCAAGTGGCCTAATGATATTATTGTTAATGACAAAAAGGCAGGTGGTGTGCTGGTAGAGAATATTATACGAGGTAATATGTGGCAATATAGCATAGTAGGCTTTGGGTTAAATGTAATGCAGGATAGAATGCCTGACGAGCTTCCATACTCTACATCTTTAAAACAGGTATCGAATAAGAGTATCAACTTTTATAAGTTAGCAAGTAATCTTCGTGAAGAGATAATTAAGAATGCACATACATATAAAGAACCTGTTGATGTGTTGAATAGATACAACAGTTATCTTTACCGTAAAGGGTATCAACAAGCCTTTGGGGTAGATGGACAGGTAAGTATGGCAAAAGTAGAAGGTGTTACACATCAGGGTTTGTTGAAGCTGATTATGTCAAACGGTGTTGAGCGATACTTTAAACACGGAGAGCTAACATGGGAGTGGGGTAGATAGCATTAAATAATAGAGGAAAAACAATAATGAATACAGACAAGAGTAAAGCAGTAAATAGTGTTTGGCATTGGTTGATCATTACTGTTGCGATAGTTATCGCTTATACAAAGGTGTTTAATGCAGGCTTCATGTCTTGGGATGATATGGATTACGTCTTCAATATTTCTGACATCCATGGCTTTTCTTGGGAGCATTTTAAGAACTGGTGGAGTGGGTATTACATAGGTAACTATCAGCCACTACCTATTATGAGCTATGCGCTTGACTATACTATAGGCGGACAAGAGCCATTTTGGTGGCATATGCAGAGCCTACTATGGCATATAGCATCCTCTATAATGCTGTATGCGTGGCTTAAGCGTATGCAGGGGAACGGTCTTATTGCCTTATTCGTGGCTTTATTATTTGCACTACACCCGGTACAGACCGAGAGTGTCTCTTGGATAGCTGCTAGAAATAAGGTGATGAATGCCTTTTTCTTCTTTTGGGCTATATATGTATACTTAGGATATTTAGAGAGTGGTGATAAAAGAAAGCTGATATGGGTAACAATATTGGGTGGTATAGCCTACTTATGTAAGTCTACAGCTATAATGCTGCCATTTACCTTATTTGCCGTAGATATATGGATGGGTAGAAAGTGGAAAGGAAATACCTTTTGGCTGGAGAAAATTCCCTTATTGCTATTGACCATACCTATCGGCATCGTTACCCTACAAGCACAAAAAGATGTAGACTTCCTCAATTTGCATCCTGAGTTTACACAGTTGCATACCGTAGTTTTTGCGGGGTATGCTTATGTACAATACCTTATTAACCTCATAATACCAGTAAAGCTGTCTGTATTATATCCATATCCAAGTGAGATAGGTGCTGTGCATATTATATATACGGTTATAGCATTAGTAGTTGTGGTAGGGGGAGTAATAGCTTATAAAAAGAAGAAGTATATACTCGCCGGGGGGATTCTATTCTTTACAGTGAATATCGCTATCGTACTGCAATTCGTACAGTTTGGTGAGGTACTTATGGCAGACCGCTACTTGTATATTGCTTGTGTAGGTGTTTGGTTCCCACTGGTGTATTGGTTATATTATCTACTACAAAAAAATGTAGGGAAGACGGTTGCAATAAGTGTTAACGGGGCACTAGTAGCCGCATTTCTTGTCGCTACGTTTTTTAGGAATGAGATATGGGAAGATGAGATAAGCTTTTGGGAGTCAGTAACGGATAAATTCCCTGAATCTTCTATAGCGCAGAGTAGTTTAGGAGGTATCTATCTGAATAAAGGAGATTATGATAGAGCAAACCTTTATACAGATAAGGCACTGTTGGAAGATAGAAACAATTACAAGGCATGGTATAATAAGGGGGTGATACTATTGCGGACAAACAACTTGCAAGATGCAGTAAAGGCTTTGGACAAAGCAATAGATATACACGAATACCCGAAAGCCTTATTCACTAGGGCTTTAATATACCAGCAGTCGGGTAAGTGCAACTTTGCCTTGCCGGATATAGAGAAGGTGCTAAAGCAAGAACCTGAAAATGCAAAGGCTAACTATGTAAAAGCTGACTGTTTAGAGCAAGAGGGTAAGCTGAAAGAGGCTATCTATTACTTTAATAAGGCTATTCAGTATGATGAACAGGAGCCAATGTTCTTTTTACGCAGAGGGCTACTAGCAGCACGAACAGGTGCATTGCAGCAGGCTATTAAAGACATGAGCCTTGCCATAGAGCTTAAGAATGATTATGCTGAGGCATGGTATTGGAGAGGTATTGTAAAAAGCCAATTGGGACAAATGCCGTGCCATGACCTTAATAAAGCCAGAAATTTAAAGCACCCCAAGGCTGAACAAGCACTCATAGAACTTTGTAATAGTTATTGATGAGTACAAAAACTAAATTATTGGCATTAACTATAGTAGCAGTCCTATTTCATGCTATAGGGTTTGTAGGCATAGGATTATTAGAAAGTGATACTATTCTAAAGGCAACACCATTTCATTTGATGTTGATGTTTGTTTTGCTAGCTATTTCTTACCGGAGCAAGCTTATCCAGTTCTTAAAAGTATCGGCTGTTATTTTTACTATAGGTTATCTAGCAGAGGTATTAGGCGTGCATACAGGGTTATTATTCGGTGATTATAGTTATTCTGAAGTACTTGGCCTGAAGCTCTTTGAAGTGCCTTTGTTAATAGGTGCTAACTGGGTGATGGTGATGATAGGTGCTATAGCGGTAGCATCAATATTCTGGAAGAATAGATGGGCAATATGTGCCGCGGCAGCGTCTTTAGCAACGTTCTATGACTGGTTATTAGAGCCTGTAGCTATTGATCTGAATTACTGGCAATGGGGTAGGTTCATTGTGCCAATGTACAACTATGTGTGCTGGTGGGGGTTGAGCTTTGTGCTGATATATATATGGAGCATATCTAAGCTAAAGGTCAACAATTTTAGTGCAATATTGTTTGTAATACAAGCGTTGTTTTTTACGCTATTACAGATAGTATAATGGCTTGGTTATTCTACATATTCATAGTTGTTCTTACCTTCTTAGGGATGGAACTTATAGCTTGGGTTGCGCATAAATACGTTATGCATGGCTTCTTATGGAATCTACATAAAGACCACCATGATGGAGGCTATCACCCTTTTCAGAAAAATGATGCCTTCTTTCTGATATTCGCAATTCCTTGTTGGCTGTTCATTATGTTTGGTATGATGTATCAAATTGGTTGGATGATAGCAGCAGGTGTAGGCGTGCTACTATATGGTTTTTGTTACTTCTTAGTGCACGATGTTATTATCCATCAGAGATTCAAGTGGTTCAGCCGCTCGAAGAATAGGTATATTAGGGTGATAAAATGGGCACACAAAATGCATCATAAACACAGAAACAAGTATCAAGGGGAAGCTTTTGGATTGTTAATAGTTTCCACTAAATATTGGCAGAAGATAAAGAAGGATGATGAATATGCTGCAAAAGCTTAACTATCTTACAGCTAATGAACGACCAGTATAGATATTTGCTGATAGACTGCCTTACTATTTTATTCCCTTTTTTACTCAGCTTTGATAAAAAGGTAGCTTACTACAAACAATGGAAGCATGTGTTTGTGGGCATGCTAGCGGGTGGTGTTACCGTTGTTGTATGGGATGTGTTTTTTACCCAATGGGGTGTCTGGTCATTCAATCCTCAATACATTACAGGAATATATTTAGGTATATTGCCGGTAGAGGAGTGGCTATTCTTTGTAGTAGTGCCATACTCCTGCCTTTTCATCTATGAGTGTCTTATTCGCTATTTCCCTTTTCAGAAGAATATATCGCTAAGCTATAAAATACTGCTACCTATAGGTTGGCTATTACTCATCATTGGTGTATTAAACTATGATAAGACCTACACGCTATGGGCTTTCGGAATTAGTGGTCTTTTTTGCCAGCTAATAGTATTGCTTAAGCGACACTATCCAACATTGAAAATAAACGCCTTCTTAATAGCATATCTCATAAGTATGTTGCCATTCTTAGTGATGAACGGAATGCTTACTTCGTTGCCAATAGTGCAGTATGACGATGCCCAAAATCTAGGGATAAGAATATACACAATACCTCTTGAGGATACTTTTTATGGTCTGGTATTGATGTTGGGGAATGTTATGGGGATGGAGTGGTCTCGTTCACGCTCAGTAAAGCGTAGCCCAGTTTTGTAGTATTTGTAAGCCCGTTTCAGTACCAATAGATTCAGGGTGAAATTGTATACCTATACAAGGATAGGTATCATGGGCTATAGCCATTATAGATCGGTCGTCCCTAGCCTGTGCTATATTTTGTAGCTGAGTACCTCTTGTATCTTTTAGCGCAAGAGAGTGATACCTCATTACAGAGAAGTGCTCCTCAATATCTTTAAACAATGGATGCCCTTTATGATGTACCATACTTGTTTTGCCATGCATAGGGTAAGGGGCTTTAGTTAGCTCTGCCCCAAAGAACATGCCTATAGCTTGATGCCCTAGGCAAACGCCAAGTATCGGTATTATATTATGAAACTCTTGTATTACATCCATGCAAATGCCTGCCTGTACAGGTGTTTCAGGACCGGGGGATATGATGATACGTTCAGGATTCTTAGCTTTTAGCTCATCTATGGTCAGCTCATCATTACGATATATCACGCACTCATTACCCGTCTGTAATAGGTAATGATGCAGTATGTGTGTGAAGGAGTCGTAATTATCAATGAGTATCCACATGTTCGGGTAGTAATAGGTTTACCTTTTGAAAGAATTGCTCCAAGTCTGCAAAAACACTTTTAGCCATTGGGATAACATACCCAACTTTATCTGCTACCCAAGGTGCTATCGGTGTTATGTACTCGTAGGTTTTGGAATCAGCTATGTGCTTTTGTTCTATAATTTCGGTTTCTGTACCTAGCCATAGTAGTGCGCTAAGCACTATTGCACCAAGAAAGGCATAAAGTGCACCGCCAATGAGTTTATTTACCCATCCCAGCATTACGGCCTTCATAGCAGACTCTATTGCTTTGGCTATCAAGCGTACTAATAATACCACGCCAATGAACAGTATCGCATAGCTGACTATCGGAGCCCATGCACTGGTCACTATTTCTTTTTCAAGCAGGTAGGTGCCCAATCGTTCAGATAGCTTAAGAGAGGCAAGTATGCCTAATGCTATGGCTAAAACCGAAAAAGCGGCTATAATGATACCTTTCATATAGCCGCGTATAAAAAATGCGATAATGACCGTTATGACAACAACGTCTATAGTCATCTATTGAGCTAGCAGTCTTTTTACTGTTTCTGATATTGCTTTACCGTCAGCTTTACCTGCCAGCTGCTTAGTAGCAGTACCCATTACCTTACCCATATCCGCAGGTGAGCTCGCATCTACTTGTGCTATGATGTCTTTTAGTTGTGCTTCCAACTCTTCAGCAGACATTTGCTTTGGTAAGAATTTCTCTATTACTTCCAGCTCTTCTCTTTCTTTCTGTGCCAGGTCTTCACGGTTCTGCTGTATGTATATATCAAGAGAGTCTTTACGCTGTTTTGCTAATTTTTGTAGCATCTTAAGCTCATCTGCTTCCGTTAATTCTTTGCCAGACCCTGATGTTTTCTCTAACAAAATAGCAGATTTGATAGCGCGTAATGTACGTAGTGCAACCTCATCTTTTGCACGCATAGCTTGCTTTAGCTCGTCCATTACTTTTTGTTCTAATGCCATGATGTTTTTGCTTTTATATAGATTTTTAAAACTGTTTTACTTACGATTCGCCATTCTGCTTCTCCAATGCTTCGCTGGCTTTCTTCAAAAAGTCTTTAGCAAACTCTTTCATTTCAGCAGCTAGTTCTGCATTGTTAGTAGCACGAGCATATGTGTCTGCCATGCCATATAGAGACTGATAGAAGAAATCATTCATCTCATCAACCATCATCTTTTTGGTCCAAAGGTCTATGCGTAGTGCAGACTTTTCATTACCATCCCACAGCCCTAATAGAATGCCTTTAGCTGATTGTAGCCCATCAATGCCACCATCAGGTGCATTCCATTCAATTTTCTCCGGCATCTTATCTTCATCCAGCTCTACGTGGATATTGATATTTGATTTTCTACTCATTATTATGATTTGATATTATGTGCAAAGGTAATCAGATGATCTCTGCTTTTCCCCATTTGTTTAATTGCTTGATAGTAGCAGCCATATCCTTATGCAAAGGGGCTTCTACCGTTAATTTTTCTCCATCAGGTTTTGTAATGACCAGTTTAGACGCATGCAATGCCAAGCGCGATAATAATGGTCGCTCTTCTTCATATTTATCAGACAGCTTGTATTTCTTTTTTACAGATGATAAGTAAAAAGGCTTACCGTCTCCATAGGTCTCATCGCAAGCTATGGAATGACCCAGAGATTGCATGTGTACACGTATCTGGTGTGTGCGACCTGTATATATACGTAGCTGTAGGTGTGTATACAAAGAATAGCTACTCAATACTTTATACTCAGTAATAGAAGCCTTCCCTTTCTTAGCTATCACCATTGTGCCCTTCTTGGTAGGGTGTTCGCTAATAGGTAGCTCTATTCTTCCTTCTTCGTTTATAACACGCCCATTCACTATACCTTCGTAGTATTTCTCTACGTTATGTTCTTGAAACTGTTTAGAGAGATACTTGTGTGCCTCCTCATTTTTTGCAAAGCAGATGACACCACTTGTGTCTCTATCCAAACGGTGAACTACCCATACTTTTTGTCCCACCTTTTGCTCTACAAGTTTGTTGAGAGAGGGGAGATCTTGGTCAAACCTATCAGGTATTACTAATAATCCCGCAGGTTTGTTTACAAATAACATGTCCTCATCTTCGTATAGTAGCTCTATTTTCATTGTCTATTTTAGTTGAAGTAAGCATTAAGTGACTCGTCCTCTGCATGGCGCATCTCTGCTTTTTGCTCTTTGGTCTTGTCTTTATATCCGCAAAGGTGCAAAGCCCCGTGGAATATTACCCTATGTAGCTCGTTTTGATATGTTTTGTCAAATTTAGCAGCATTTTCAGCAACTCTGTCTACACTGATGTATATCTCACCTATCAACTCGTCTTCATATTCACCCATGTCAAAGGTTACGATGTCTGTGTAGGTATCATGATCTAGAAACTCCTTATTGATATTAAGCAGATATTCGTCTGAGCAGAATATATAAGTAAGTTTTGTTTGTTTGATACCTTCTAAATGCTTTTGAACCAACTCGTCCAGAAACTTTGATAAAGCTCTTCTGTCCTTAAGTTTAGCATTCACCTCTTGCTCGTAAAACCTCGCGGGCATTGTTAAATATTTTGTGCAAAGGTCGTGAAACTTTTTTTAGCTGTACCTTTATGGCCAATATATTCAGGAATGGAAGGTGTAAAAGAAAATGTAATGCGTCTTTGTGACCTGCCAAAGGGTACTAAGGCTGTCATCAAACATCATGAAGATAGTAGTTTCCAGCTTACATTGATGGAAATGGGGTGTATACCGGGAGAGCCTGTTTGGATAGAAATGATAGCACCAATGGGAGACCCGTTAGCTATACAGATAGCAGGATATTACTTGAGCATACGCAAGAAAGATGCTGAGAATATCTGGGTTACAGCATCAAATTAGCAGATTACCAATGTGATAAATTCCGCTATCCAATATTTGGTATCACATTGTTTTAATTACTTTTGCCACCATGCATATCGGCTTGTACTTCGGCAGTTTTAATCCTATTCATGTTGGTCATCTTATCGTAGCTAATCACATTGTAGAGCATACGGACATAGACAAGTTGTGGTTTGTGGTATCTCCTCACAACCCGCTTAAGGACTCTAATTCTCTGCTTAATGAATACGACCGCCTGCATTTAGTGCAGCTAGCCATAGAGGATAATGTGAAGTTCAGAGCAAGTAATGTGGAGTTTCAAATGCCGAAGCCATCATATACTATTGATACGCTTACTTATCTATCTGAGAAGTTTCCCTTAGAAGAGTTCTCTGTAATAATGGGTTCTGATAGTTTTCAGAATATAACCAAGTGGAAGAACTATGAGCAACTACTAGAGCAGTATAAAGTATTAGTATATAAACGCCCCGGTTTCGAGGTGTCTGATACTCATGGCGGAGATGTTACAGTTTTAGATGCTCCTTTGTTGCAGATATCAGCTTCATTTATCCGCAATCAGTTGAAAGAAGGCAAATCAATACGCTATGTTGTTCCGGAGAACGTGAGAGCATACATTGAGGAGAATAATTACTATAAGAAGTAGGTCAGTGTTTATCTGACATTTTTATAGGCTTGTCTGAGAATTCTACTCTATAAACACGTATCAGTAATATAAGGTAAGAAACCAGTAGCGGCCCGAAGATAAAACCCATAAAGCCAAAAATAGGAACACCTACTATAATACCTAGCGTAGTTGTAACAGGGTGTATGTCTCCTAGTTTTTTCAGTATTGTAAAACGAAGTACGTTATCAACACCACCTGTCACTACAAATGAGTATATAGCTAGTCCGATAGCAGCACCTTCATTGCCCATTGCAAATAGATATACGCAAAGTGGTAGCCATACTATCATGCAGCCAAGGATAGGTACTACAGAAAATACGCCTGTAATAACCCCCCATACTATAAATGAGTCAACCCCGAATATCCAGTATCCTATTAATGCCGCTAAGGCTTGGCTGGCAGCGAGCACGGGTATTCCTACAGCGTTGGAAGTGACCATTATTCTAGTTGCCTTCCAAATGTCATCAAGATTGCGTTCCTTCAGTGGCATGTACTTATGTATCTTTTGCTCCATGCGCTTGCCATCTATCAGCATGAAGTAGAGTAAGAAGAACGCAAGTACACCATTTGTAAGCATGTTAGCAGTAGCCCCTAAAAGAGATGGTATAGATGAGGAGAGGTTTTGAACAATATTCATGACCTGCTCTGAGTTTATGGTCACCGGCATATCCAACTCTTCCAATTTTTTTGTAATGGCGTCAAGTACCTCAGTTAGCTGCCCTGTTTTAGATAATAGCTTATTGAACTTTGGGAGCAGCATTTGTACTAGCCCTGCTAATGGCAAAACGAATATGATAATAGAACCAACTAAAAAAGCCGTAGCGGCTACCCACT
The DNA here is from genome assembly GCA_964585115.1 of uncultured Flavipsychrobacter sp. Taxonomy (GTDB): domain Bacteria; phylum Bacteroidota; class Bacteroidia; order Chitinophagales; family Chitinophagaceae; genus UBA5543. The sequence continues at coordinate 285 of CAZPDA010000069.1, read as the reverse complement.
TTTTCCACTTTTGAGTAATGGTCAGCTTGAAGTAACGCTCGCGCATTAGTATATATAATGTAATTGCTGCAAGGAGGCCAGGGAAAAATGCATATAAGTTCCATGCAAGGGTTAGCCCTACACCAAGAATTAGTGTGATAAGTATTAACTGCTTTAGCGCTTCTTTAGATATTCGTTCCATTGTACCCTAGTGCAACACAATTCTACTTTATTTTGTTTGAAATCTTGCTAAGAATATATTAAATTATGTGAACAAAATAGTTGCTGTGATGTTATCACTATAGC
>CAZPDA010000068.1:0-13728 GCA_964585115.1 uncultured Flavipsychrobacter sp. | reverse complement strand
TGCCTATATAGTGCTGGAAGATGCAGACATAGACCTTGCTGTTACTACTTGCGTCAATGGTCGTTTGGTGAATACAGGACAAAGCTGTGTATGTGCTAAGAGGTTCATAGTAGATAAGAAGGTAAGTAAAGAGTTTACTAAAAAGGTGGTAGCGCAAATGGAAGAGACCACATTTGGAGACCCATTTGATGAAGGCAACAAGATAGGGCCAATGGCACGTGCTGACCTTAGAGACGAACTACATGCACAAGTAGAGAAGAGTGTAGAGATGGGAGCGAAGCTACTGTGTGGTGGTTATATTCCTGAGTTTGAGGATAGTGCATACTACCCGCCTACGGTACTAGCTAACGTGAAGAAGGGAATGCCTGCATACGACGAAGAGCTTTTCGGACCTGTTGCAGCTATCATAGAAGCTAAAGATGATGAGGATGCTATGAAGAAGGCCAATGATACAATCTATGGTCTTGGTGGTGGTATCTTCTCAAAAAATAGAAAGAAAGCAGAGCAACTGGCAGCTAAACATCTGCAAGCCGGAAACTGTTTTGTGAACTCGTTCGTACATTCTGACCCAAGGCTACCATTTGGTGGTACTAAACAGAGTGGATATGGTAGAGAGCTTAGTGTGTTCGGTATCCGTGAGTTCGTTAATATCAAAACAGTATTTATTGACTAAAACTATATATAAGGCAAGAGTTGTAGTAATACTAGCTTGTTTTCTATCTTTGGTCGTTGTGTTTGCCCAAAAGGTGTCTGCACAAAGTAAAAATACACATATGTACACATACCTCGCGTTGGGGGATTCTTATACCATCGGAGAGCAGGTTTCTGCTACAGAAAATTTCCCTAACCAAACCGTAGCCTTATTAAGGCAGAGCGGTGTTGACGTTGCTGACCCTGTTGTAATAGCAAAGACAGGGTGGACCACAGACGAGCTGGCAGCAGCTATCAAGGAGAAGGATATACAAGAGTCTTTCTCATTTGTAACGCTACTTATTGGCGTTAATAATCAGTATAGAGGACGTTCTATAGAGAACTATCAAGAAGAATATACTGACCTGTTGAGGAAAGCCATTGCTTATGCTGATGGTAATCCCGACCGCGTATTTGTATTGTCTATACCTGATTGGGGGGTAACGCCATTTGCAGAAGGTAAAGACAGAGAGCAGATAGCAAAGGATATAGATGCCTACAATAAGGCAAAGCGTATCATCACAGCCAATCATAAATGTAACTATCTAGAAATAACGGAAAGTACTCGCTTTCACGGTAATTCAGAAGACCATTTAGTGGGAGATAAACTTCATTATTCAGCTAAGGAATATGCTACTTGGGCTAAGCATTTAGCACCAATGATAAATAGGGAACTGAATAGATAATGGGTGTGGTTGGTAGCTACATACTACTCATTTTTGTACTCAGCTTTCTTGTTGACTATATAAGGAAGCGTAAGGTACACAAGGAATTAATAGCTTTTTTGCGGGCACTGTTGGTGAGTATGCTCACCACAGTAACGCCACTACTTATTGTAATACTCGTATTTGTATACGGTACAAGAACCGTGCACGAGTTCTTTGTGGAGAATTTGACCGTAAGCATAGCATTGCTAATATTTATACCATTAGTCTCCTACTTCTCCTACCGCAGGTTGATAAAGTAGTTATTTCAATTGCTCAAATACTCTGTCTAGTTTTTCCTTATTCACTATCTTTTGCCATTGTCGTCCTTCAGCTATTACTCTATCGTTCACAGTAGCTTTATAGTCGGTTACCACCTCATTTTTATTTACTTCGGCTAATGTCGCTGTGAAGATAACCTCCTGACCTACAAAGGCTGGTGATATATGTGTGACATTCAGGCCACTACCAATACCTTCTTCTCCTGCTTCCTTCATCTCCAGCACAAACAACCTACCGCTCCATTCCGCTTCTCTGGCTAGTGCAAAAGTGGAGAATACCTCATGTACGGTGCCACTCTCAAACTTAGCTATATCCTCAAGCGTAACAGTATAAGTATGTGTTTTTACCGCTCCTGTATTAAATGGATTCTTCATTAGCGAAAGTTACACAACTGTTTTTGACATTTCATTAATAATGAGTTTCTTATATTTGTAAGATATAGTGAAACGTTTACTCACCATACCGTTATTATTTATCTACCTGACAGCAGTGTCAGGGGTAATGATAAACCTGCACTACTGTGGTGCACAGCTAGACTCATGGAATCTATACGTAGACAACAATGGCTGTGATGATGGTGAATGTGGTGATGAAAGTGAGCAAAATGACTCTTGTTGCAAAGACAAGGTTGTTACAGCTAAAGTATCTACTGACCAGAATATAGCTAAGGTATTAGACCTAAAACTGGTTCAGTATGACCTAGCTATCCCTCCGCAAATATTTGGTTGTGGTCATGAAGCTAACCACTGCATCTGTGCTACAAAAACATTGGTATATAGTCCTAATGCCCCTCCGGGTATGTGGCAAGATATGCCTGCATATATTCTTTACTCCAACCTTACATATTACGGTTAATAAGTGTCTATTATGACACCTATTTGATGTTATTCGGCTACAATTGGTCGAAATTTATACATGATACTAAACCGTAATAAAATGAGATTTATAATAATATTCCTTTCTATATTTTTCAGTACAACTTCATTATTTGCTCAGAGCAATGACAATTGCATTGTTACCGAACAGTACATTGTAAGTGGTAACTGTGGTGAGTGCAAAGAGCGTATTGAAAAAGCAGCCTATGTAAAGGGCGTAAAACTAGCCGAGTGGGACAAGCAGACCAAGAAACTAAAGGTAGTTTACAAGTCTTCTAAAACATCTGGCGAGAAAATTTTAAAAAGTGTAGCAAAAGCAGGTTACGACTCAGAGAAGTATACTGCTACAGAGGATGACTACGAAAAGCTTCCTGAATGTTGCTATTATAGAACCGGCGCCTGCGGCGACTAAAAACATAACAGATAATGAAACAAGTATTAAGAAAGTTATCGGCGCTTGCGCTGGTGAGCTTGTTTGCAGTACCTGTATGTTTTGCGCAAGACAGAGCGGTCTTTGGTACTGTATTCGAGCAGATAGATAATGAAAAACAACCTTTGGTAGGGGCTATTATAAAAGTAGATGGCACCGCCTTGGGTACACAAACAGATGGCGATGGCACATTTAGATTGCAAGTGCCAGAGTCTGCCAAGCGTATCATCATTAGCCATATGAGCTATTTGGCAGATACAATTGAGCTAACTAAAGGAGCTAATAGTATAGCAACGGTCTTAAGACCATTAAAACAGCTGAACCAGGTCAATGTTACTTATCGTAAAAAAGGTAATGAGGTCAGCTTGCTAGACCCAATTAAGAAAGAGCAGATAAGTGAGGATGAGTTCCTTAAAGCAGCTTGCTGTAATCTAAGTGAAAGCTTTGAGACTACACCTTCTGTAGATGTGGCATTTACAGATGCGGTGTCCGGGTATAAGCAAATACAGATGTTGGGTCTTTCCGGTCCTTATACATTGATAACACGAGAGAATATACCAGACACAAGAGGTTTAGCCTCTATTACAGGACTTACATTCACGCCGGGTACATGGTTGCAAGGTGTGCAGTTGAGCAAGGGTACGGGTAGTGTGGTGAATGGCTATGAAGGTTTGGCTGGGCAAATAAACGTAGAGCTGAGAAAGCCTTTTACTGATAAAGCGGAAAAGTGGAACATCAACCTGTATCAGAACATACAAGGTCGCTCTGAAGCTAATGTCATCTATCAGCATAAGTTCAATGACAAGCTTTCTACCAATGCATTTGTACACGCTAGCGGTAGGTGGAGAAAGAACGATATGAATAATGATGGTTTCATGGACCAGCCGCTGAACAGAACGTTCATTGGTCTTAACCGTTGGTTCTATTTCGCTCCTAGTGGTTGGGAGTTCCAGTTTGGAGCTAAGGGTTCTTACTTAGAGCAGACAGGTGGTCAGCTAGACTTTGAGCGTGGTACTGAGCAAGTATCGGGTAAGCCTTGGGGCTACCAAATGAATATCCGCCGTTACGAAGGTTTTGCTAAAATAGGGCACATCTTTAAGCAGAAGAAAGGTACTAGTATGGGACTACAGCTTTCTGCTGTCAATCATCAGCAAGATGCCATATATGGTAAGCGTGATTACAGTGCGGAGCAGACCTCTCTATACGCAAACCTTATCTATCAAACCATACTGGGCAATACCAATCATATCTTAAAGCTTGGTGCCAGCAACCTTGTTGATAATTATACGGAGCAGTTCGAGAATCGTCAGTTTCGCAGAAGTGAGGTAGTGCCGGGTGCTTTTGCAGAGTATACCTACAACCATTTGGAGAACTTTAATATAGTAGCGGGGCTTCGTGGTGATTACCACAATATATTCGGTGCCTTTGTTACGCCGAGGCTGCACCTGCGTTATGCTCCTTTTGAGAAAACAGCGATACGTGCATCTGTTGGTAGAGCTCAACGTACTGCAAATATATTGGCAGAGAATATGGGCTATATGGCAAGTGGTCGTAGCTTTTTGTTCTTAGGTTCAGACCCGTCACGCCCTTATGGTATGAACCCTGAGGTAGCATGGAACTATGGTCTGAATCTTACTCAAAAGTTCCGTCTCAACTATCGCGATGGTTCTGTGTCTGCAGATTATTACTATACTCAGTTCGACAATCAAGTAGTGGTAGATGTAGAAGACGCTCGCTATGTAAGGTTCTATAATCTTGACGGCAGGTCTTTTGCCAACAGCTTCCAGATACAAGCAGATTATGAGCCTGTACGCATGTTGGATGTGCGCTTGGCGTATCGTTGGTACGATGTACAAACCAACTATAGTGGAGACGAAAAGCTTCGTCCGCTAGTAGCTAGGCACAGAGCATTTGCTAACATTGGTTACGAAACAAAAAATAAGTATCGTTTCGACTATACCGTACAGTGGATAGGACAAAAAAGAGTCCCTTCTGTATATGATAACAGCAATGGCAATATTTTTTCAGAGAGTTATTCCCCGTCTTTCTTCTTGATGAACGCACAAGTGAGCAAAACTTGGAATGGTATGGAAGTATATGTAGGTGGTGAGAACTTGATGAACTTCTTACAAGACCAGCCGATAATTGGTGCAGATGCACCACACGATACAGGCTTCGATGCTTCTATGATATGGGGGCCGGTAGTAGGTAGAAATATCTATGCAGGTCTACGCTGGAAGATAAAGTAAGTACAGAATACTATAATGTATAAATGCAGGTGGGTATATTGCCCGCCTGTTTTTATTTTTGGTGTATGAATACAGAGCAGCTACAAGACTTTTGCATAAGCCTACCCGGAACAGAAGAAGGCATAAAATGGGAAGACCACCTTTGCTTTATGATAGCAGAAAAGATGTTCTGTATCACAGGTTTTAATGATAACTCCAATATCACATTCAAAATAGCCCCTGAAGAGTTTGATATACTAACCGAACGTGATGGAGTAGTACAGGCAAAGTATTTTGCCAGACGACAATGGGTAAGCGTAGAGAAACGCAGTGTGCTCAAAAAGAAAGAATGGGAAGAATACCTTACCAAGTCTTACGAGCTGGTAAAATCTAAACTCCCTAAGAAAACACAACGTGAAATAGAGGCTAAGAAATAGTCTTAGGTCTTTCTTGGTTTCTTTTTAGCTGCGGGGAACAATACATTGTTCAGTATCAAACGGTAGCCCGGAGATGTAGGGTGCAGATTTAGGTCTGTTGGCGGGTCGCCTATGGCATGTGTATAGTCCTCAGGGTCATGACCACCATAGAAGGTCCAAGTGCCGTTGCCAAATTCCCCATGTATATAGCGAGCCTCATTAGCGGGTTTATATTCTCCCATTACCAATGTGCTGGTCTTCAATACTTGATTTCTGAATGCAGTTGTTTGCCCCATGAAGCCTTTTATGGTTGTAGTGTGATTTTGGCAAAGCATAGTAGGTACAGGGTCAAACTTAGCTGAGAAAGTGAACAGCGTAAAGTAATCTACATCCATCGGCACATTTCTATACCGAGGATTATTGTCAATATCAGAGAATTCATACTGATAAGGGTTACGTTCCAGTGTGAAGTTTTTAAATGCAAAGCTCTGAGTGAAGTCTAGCTTCTGTTGAGAGTTAGGGTCTTGAGGGTCTCCGTCAAAAGGCACATCGCATATATCTGTTTTCTGTGCTGCAAGTGCTATATCATAGCTATCTGTAGCAGAGCACATAGCAAATAGGTAGCCACCACCTGAAACAAAGCCTTGTATTTTTTGAGCAACGCTTAGCTTCAACTGTGATACTTTTTTGAAGCCATGTTTTTTAGCAATAGCTTCATTTCTTTTTACATCAGCCTGATACCATGCCGCATTACGATATGCTGCCCAAAATTTCCCATACTGTCCGGTAAAGTCCTCGTGGTGCAGATGCAGCCAGTCGTACTCGGGTAGCTTTTCTTCTAATACATCATCGTCATATACTTTGTCGTATGGTATCTCTGCATAGGTAAGCACTAATGTTACCGCATCATCCCAAGGTTGTAGCCCGTCAGGAGTATATACCGCTATCTTAGGTGCTTTCTGTAGTTTTATAATGTCTCCGTTATAGTCTAGGTCTGCTAATACTTTTAGCACACCGCTATATTGAGCATCGCTCATTACATTATAGCTTACACCACGTAGCTTGCACATACGTTCTATAGCTTCTAGCTGTGGCATTGCAAAGCTGCCTCCTTGATAGTTCAATAACCAGTCTACCTCTACACCCAGAGTCAGTGCTGCATAAGCTACTCCATATGCTTTTAAGTGATTGGCTTGATTATCGGCATCCATGGGTATGAATATTCTGGATGCAAACGCCTGACCCGATATTGTGATGAACAGAGCCAATAGTAATACCTTCAAAGAAGCTGCATTTATCCTACTCTTCATATTACCTGTAATTTAACGTTTAAGCCGATAACTACGATATATTCCATTGTTTTTTAACAACATTATTCACTCTTAGCTACCTTTGCTAGCAATTAGTATATGGCACAGTATAGCAATCTGCGCGCGCTGCGTGCTCTGGTTAAGGCAAGTTTACAGTCAATTCTTAAAAGTCCGTCTGCAATAGTGTTCAGTATTGCATTCCCTTTGGTATTCATATTGGTGTTTGGCTTTTTAGGTGGCGGGCGAATGACGGAGGTGTCATTAGCTGTAGATGCTAATAGTGATACGGCTAATCAGCTTTATGCATCTATTGCAAAAGCTGAAGGTATTAAACTGCTGCACATAGCAGATACGGCAGAGGTGTCTAAGAAAATGCGCGATGGAGATATTACAGGTGTTATAAAAATAGATAAGCAAGATAAAGCAGGTGAAGACTTCTATAATGTTTCAGTAGATGCATCCTCTTCTCAAGCTATGAGGCTGCCGCAGTTGCAGGGTACCCTATATGCCTTGGTTCAAAAATTAGACCCCTCTATCAAAAAGAGAATGGATGAGCTGGCAAGTATTCAAATGAATGTGGTAACGGTAAGGGAGTTTAAAACAATTGATTTTATCCTACCGGGACAGTTAGGTTTCTCCTTACTAGCAGGTAGCGTATTTGGTACTGCGTTCGTCTTCTTCAACTTAAGGCAGACATTGGTATTGAAACGTTTCTTTGCCACTCCTGTACGTAGAGAGATAATTGTTTTAAGCGAAGGTTTATCACGTATGATATTCCAGCTGATGGGAGCGGTCATTATTATCGTATTGGGGCACTATGCTTTTGATTATACCTTGGTGAATGGGTTCACCACCTTTATCGAAATGATACTACTGAGTGCATTAGGTATTATGGTATTTATGGGCTTTGGTTTTATCATTAGCGGTATAGCTAAGAGTGAGTCTACGATACCACCGTTATCTAATCTTGTAACCTTGCCTCAGTTCTTATTAGCAGGTACTTTCTTTTCTATAGATGTATTCCCTACATGGTTGCAACCTATATGCCGTGCATTGCCACTTACCTTTTTGAACGATGCACTGAGGAAAGTAGCCTTTGACGGTGCGGGTATAATGGATATAGGTTTCGACCTTATTATGTTGGTAGTATGGGGTGTGGTAGTATATATAATAGCAGGTAGAGTATTCCGTTGGGAATAACTAGCGGATCAACTGTATGGTACCTTTATGCTCTTCTTCGCCACCACTTACACATTTACCTTTTACATAAAAGTAGTAGGTGCCTACTTCGCATTTTTTGCCGAAATAGTTGCCATCCCAATGCTTGTACGGGTCTGATGATAAGAACACGCGTTGCCCCCATCTGTTGAAGATAGAAACTCTAAAATACTCCATGTTCCCATAGTTCAGCACACGCCAGCCGTCATTGGTGCCGTCACCATTAGGTGTGAAGGCTGTGGGGTAACTAAAACGGCAGCAATCCTCAATATCATCATATAAAACAGAATCGTAATTAATGCAACCCGATTCGTCTATACCTTTTACTATATATAGCGTTGGTTTATTAACTCTGGTATATGGCATGCTATCTACGAATGTTATTTCACTTTCAGGCATCCAGATGTAGTCTATACCTCCTGTAGCCATTAAAGCCATGCCATCGCCTATGCAAACACGTTGGGGTTGGTTCAGTATTTCAATCTTAGGCAGATCATGCACTTCTACGGTCACATTGTCAAAATTTGAAAAACATACATTATACTTTTGCCTTAGTTTCCATCTATGAACTGCAGGTGAACTGGTTGAATATATCGGTGGCCCGCTAACAGGCGTACCCTCACTAGTATACCATTCTAACATTCCGTCCACAGAGTCTACAAGTTTTAACTCTGATGGCTCATCGTTTAGACAAAGGTCGGTATCATCAACCATTGGTGTAATTGGGTAGATACCACTATCAACTAATGTGAATTGATAATCGGTCCCACACAATAAGTGGTTTGAAGTTACTCTAACATTATAAGTGCCTACATCAAGACTATCGGTAAAACCTTCTCCTGTACTATCATAATAGACATCAAGAATATTACTATTAGAGTCCTTTAGTGTGATGATACGTGGTATAACTCCATTAGTAACATTCAACTTCATATACACTTTATGATAGCAGTTGCTAGGTGCTAATACCGTGTGAGATACAGCGTAAGGGTTAACAACTTTTATGGTATATGCTTGGGTTTGGCTGGCAGATAATGGGCACGCATCATCCTTATAGTTTGCAAAGAAGTTGTATGTACCTACAGGTAGTGATTGTGTTTGCCAATCGAAGTTTACTAAAGGAGTATCCGTATTATTATATAGCACAAATGCGTTAGCGCCTGTAGGTAAGCCGTTTAAAGTAACTGTTACGTTGTTATTGTCTCCATCTGTTACCGGAACTTTAAAAGATACATTATCCCCGATGCATACATTTACTTGGTTTTTATCCGAAAAATCTACACGTGCACCTGTTACAGTATTTGTATCCAAAAGACCTGTAGGAGGCTTATTGTTGCAATTGTTCAGTACTATGAAAGTCATTTCTCTCATACTGGTGCCTACTAATACTCCATCTTTATATTCTTCAACCTTGTTTACTACAAGGGCATTCTGAATGAGATTTGGAGTAAAGGTCATTTGACCGTTTATATTATTATAATTAAAAGCATTTGCAGCAACAGCAAGAGGTTGCTGACCGGTAAATGGTGCTATGTATGTAACACTATTAGTGCTCGTTATTAGTCCTGGAGTAAGCGAGAAATCAAGAGAATCGTTATCAGGATCACTAGCACCTTGGTTGTATTCTTGTTCTACATTTATACAGTAGAAAGGTGTTGGTATTGTAGTGTATTGTGGAGATGAGTTAGGACCGTTCAGGTTGTTGAGCGTTGCCTCTAAAAACATAAGAGAGCCACCTGAACCTACTGCTATATTAGTAATAGCAGTACTTCTCCCTGCTGCAGACCTTGTACCTGATATTACCCCAAGCTCACCTTCAAATACAATACGCCAATTTGCTGCAGGGGGCAATGATACATTTCTTGTATAGGTAAATTGAGTAATTCCCGGTATGCTACTCCCTGGTATTTTGCATGCAGTACTATCAATCTTTTCAGGACATACTGGGGTCACCTCTACATTACTATTCGATGTCTGAAATAAACTGATCGTTTGGTTTAAAACATTATTCCTGAATATCTTGATCTCAGGAACAGAGTTGACAAGATTTGGAAATGCGTTACCACTACAATCCCCATATATAGTTAATGTTATCTCATATGTGTTTCCTGAAACATGCTTGTAAAGTAAGTCGCCACCAAAAATATGTGTAGCGCCGGCTCTATTACAAAAGAAGATGAATATTGTAATGATCAGCGTTTGTATGATCTTGTTTCCTTGCATAACTATCTACTAACCGTCAATATCTAGCAATTTCCTTAATAAACATGGGACACGCAATTTTTTTTACATTTCTCAGATAATTAAGATCCAAATATTATTTTGCCGTTAAACACTACTAATGAAACGACCTTTAATACTATTAATTGCCCTGATATTCACCTTAGACTGCTCTGCACAGCAAAAGTTTACTTCCGCTACCGATACTTTTGTTTTAGTAGTACATGGTGGTGCAGGTGGGCAACGCCGTGGTCAGCTATCCCCTGAAAGAGAGCAGATGTACATCAACGGGCTTAACCGAGCTTTAGCCGTTGGCTACAACATACTAGCCAGAGGTGGTACTGCTATGGATGCGGTAGAACGTGTTATTATGACGCTGGAAAATGATTCTATGTTCAATGCAGGTAAAGGGGCAGTGTTTGCAGATAACGGCATGAATGAGCTGGACGCCTCTATAATGGATGGTAAAACCCTGAATGCGGGTGCCGTGGCTGGTGTAACTACGGTGAAGAACCCGATATTGGCAGCACGCTATGTGATGGAGAAAAGTCCTCATGTAATGCTGGCGAGGGAAGGTGCCGAACAATTTGCCAAGCTTAATGGTTGTAGCATAGTCAAGCCGGAGTATTTCTGGACCACAAGCACACGCAATAGCTATATAAACCAACATAAGAAAAAAGATAACGGTATAGATAAGGGCAAGAAGTCAATGCTGCTACAACCCAATAATCAGGATGAGAAGTATGGAACGGTAGGTGCAGTGGCTTTAGATGTGCATGGAAACCTTGCTGCGGGTACTAGTACGGGTGGTATGAGCAATAAGAAGTATGGCAGAATAGGCGATAGCCCAATAATAGGGGCAGGTACCTATGCTGACAATAATAGCTGTGCGGTGAGTTGCACGGGTTGGGGAGAGTACTACATTCGTTTAGCTTTGGCAAAGTCGGTTTGTGATAGGGTAGAACTGGCAGGCATGTCCGTAAATGAGGCGGTGAATGAGATGATCTATGATAAACTTCAGAACCTTGGTGGCGATGGTGGTATCATAGCAGTAGACAAGCATGGTAATATATCTATCGAATTCAATACTGCGGGGATGAACCGTGCCTACATCAAGTGGAATGGAGAAAAACAAGTATTACTATATAAAGACTAAGACTTATATAATAGATCAGTTTTCTTAAAAGGGGCGAATACAACTATATTTGTCCCGATTTTACAATAACCACATAGACATATGGATCTGGAATTCAACAAGAACGAAGACAAAATGCGTCTTGCAGTAAGTGAAATGAAACAACGCCACGCAAAGGTTAGCGAGGGTGGTGGTAAAAAGTACATGGAGAAGAACAAGGCTAAGGGCAAACTGCCCCCGCGCGAGCGTATCAAGTACTTGTTGGATAAAGGAAGTGAGTTTACCGAGATAGGCTCATTCGCAGGTTGGGATATGTACCCCGAGCATGGTGGATGCCCGTCTGGAGGTACGGTAGCAGGTATCGGTTATGTTAGTGGTCGCCAGTGTATGGTGGTCGCTAATGATAATACAGTAAAGGCAGGTGCATGGTTCCCTATTACAGGTAAAAAGAACTTACGCTTGCAAGAGATAGCCATGGAGAACCATCTGCCTATCATCTATTTGGTAGATAGTGCAGGTGTGTACTTACCCATGCAAGACGAGATATTTCCGGATAAAGAACATTTTGGTCGCATCTTCCGCAACAATGCTAAGATGAGTGCCATGGGCATCACGCAGATAGCTGCCGTATTGGGTAGCTGTGTAGCTGGTGGTGCATACTTACCTATTATGAGCGATGAGACGCTGATGGTAGAGGGTAATGGCTCTATCTTCCTGGCAGGGCCATATTTGGTAAAGGCTGCTATTGGTGAGGATATAGACCTGCAAACGCTTGGTGGTGCTAAAACGCACAACGAGATAAGCGGTATAGCTGATTATAGTTTTGAGACAGAACAGGAGTGCCTAGATCAGGTGCGCCGTATCATGAACAAGCTGGGCAAGCCTAAAGAGGCTGGCTTTGACCGTATAGAGCCTGTTGCGCCAAAGAAAGACCCGAATGAGATATATGGTTTTGTATCGGTAGACAATAGCAAGCCATACAATGTGGTAGATGTGATAGAGCGCATAGTGGACAATTCTGAGTTCGACCAATTCAAAGAAGACTATGGCAAGACCATCGTTTGTGGATATGCACGTATCGATGGTTGGGCAGTCGGCATTGTTGCCAATCAGCGCAATATTGTGAAGAATGGTAAGAAGGAAGTGCAGATAGGTGGTGTTATCTATAATGATAGTGCAGATAAAGCAGCACGTTTTATACAGAACTGTAACCAAAAGAAGATACCGTTAGTGTTCTTGCAAGATGTTACAGGCTTCATGGTAGGTAGTCGTAGCGAGCATGCAGGTATCATTAAAGATGGTGCTAAGCTGGTGAATGCAGTTAGTAACTCTGTAGTACCTAAGATCACCATCGTTATTGGTAACTCTTACGGTGCGGGCAACTACGCTATGTGTGGTAAGGCATACGACCCACGTTTCATCTACGCTTGGCCTAATGCTAAGATAGCTGTGATGGGTGGTGCGCAGGCAGCTAAAGTATTACTACAGATACAGGTGGCTTCACTAAAATCTAAAGGGGAGACCATAGACCCTGAAAAGGAAAAAGAGTTATTGAAGACCATTACCGATAAGTATGATAGCCAAACATCTGCATACTATGCAGCTGCACGCCTTTGGGTAGATGACATCATAGACCCGATAAACACCCGTAAGGTGATAAGCGAAGGCATAAAAGCTGCTAACCAAAACCCTGAGATCAATGAGTTTAAGACTGGGGTTTTTCAGGTATAAAGGACAAAAACATTTAGATAGTAAAAGAGCCTCTAATTATTAGAGGCTCTTTTTTATTTAATTTGATTAGTGCAAGTATTCATTTCACCTCTCGTCTACACAATAAATACACTCATAAACGTTTAGGTATAGGTGAAGCAACTATTTACATACATATTACTACTGATCAGTTATATGGCTACTGCGCAAGATGTAGTGCTTAAAAGCTTTGATGTACTTACCGACGGCAAGTATGTATATGCCAGCTGGACCATAGAGGCGGGTAATACCTGTAATGGTACTACTATTTTCCGATCAGAAGACGATGACTATTATTATGAAGTGGGCAAGATAGATGGCATCTGTGGCAACCTTACTGAGCCTGCTAGCTATTCTTTTACAGATACTATGCCCATTGCCAATAAGCTGAGCTACTACAAGCTAAGGATGGGGCAAATTCAATTTACCGATGCGCGTACTGTATTCTTTACAGATGCCTCGGTAGATTAC
>CAZPDA010000067.1:0-13763 GCA_964585115.1 uncultured Flavipsychrobacter sp. | reverse complement strand
AGTTAATATCGTATATAATCGCGACCTTTGCGCCTCACTAAAAAAAGATTATTGCTTATGGGTCAAGAAACGATGGGTAAAAAAGAGCGCGAAAAGAAGAAGAGATTAAAGAAACAACAGAAGCAGGAAAAAAGAGAAGCGCGTAAGGATAATAATGACAAGGGGAAAGGTTTGGACGATATGATGGTCTATCTAGACGAGTTCGGCAACCTTTCAGACACTCCACCTGATCCGGATAACAAAGTAGAGATAAAAGCAGAAGATATCAGACTGGATGCTACTCCGCTAAGCCCGTCGGAAATTGTACGTAAAGGCGTTATTACACACTTCAACGATGAGAAAGGTTACGGTTTTATCCGTGATAAGATGACAGGAGATAGTGTGTTCGTCCATATCAACAATTTAGAAGAACCTGTGAAACAACAAGATAAAGTAAGCTTTGAGCAAGAGCGCGGACCAAAAGGTATGGTCGCTATCAATGTGAAGAAGATAAAATAAGCTCATAAGTTACAACCACATAAGTCGCAGCCGTTACGAAAGTAGCGGCTGTTTTCTTTTATTCTACTCTTTAGCAATAGTATTGTACCATTATTAACTTTTAAAGAGTTAAATTTGCACCCGAAAATATCAAGACGCGGTCTTCTGTTCTACTGTCGTATGCATGGTTTCTATACTTGTAACGTCGTCTGGTAATGTCTCTCTCTTGAAATTTTTTTACTACAACTGATGTGTTTTTATGGTCATTTTGATCTCTTTTATTTTGTTATGGTATCTGTCGTTGTTTGCTCAGTCATTTTTTCATCATCGTTATGCCTCGCATAGGGCATTTACTATGAGCAAGGGGTGGGAGCGTGTGTTCTTCATATACTCTTACTTGGTGCAGGGTTCTCACTATCTTAGTCCGCGTGCCTATGCTATTATGCACCGTATGCACCATGCACATACTGATACAGAGCAAGATCCGCATTCGCCATCATACTCGTCTAACCTGATAAGTATGATGCTACGCACCCATCGTTTTTATAGTGATATAACTCATGATAGAATGAAGGTAGACCCACAGTTTACCAAGAATGTGCCCGAGTGGAAATGGTTTGACAAGTGGGCAGACTCCAGACTATCACGATTGATATGGATAGGTATCTATATCACCTTCTTCGTACTCTTTGCAACACATTGGACTCAGTATTTGCTGCTACCCGTATGGATAACGCTGGCGGCACTGCATGGTGCTATCATCAACTGGTTTGCCCACAAGCATGGCTATATCAACTATATCATGAAGAACACCTCTCGCAATCTGTTGTTCATTGATGTATTAATGCTGGGAGAGTCTTACCACAACAATCATCACAAATTTCCATCATCTGTCAACTTTGGCAGACGCTGGCACGAGATAGACCCCATATACCCGGTAATAAAGCTAATGGCGTGGATGCGCATCATTAAGCTGAAAAAGTAAAGTGTGATAGGCAGTAGAAACCATTTTATTCAACGTTACATTTTAGGTTTGGAACTTCTTTCCAACCATTAGCTGGAACATCTTTTAGCCCTAAACAGCCCGGGACTTTTTCATACTGCAAAAAAGTATATATAGATGGATTCTTAGAGTATACTTTAACAAAAATCAATGTGTCTAAGCGAACATTGGTTCTAATGCCGCATTTATATGGTTTGCCATTATATGTAAATGTATAATCATAATCGGACCCTCTATTACCCGCAGAGATAATAGTGTCTAATTTTGCGATGACATAAACTCCAGACCTTTTTAACATTATCGTCTTATATAGATATATAGATATTAGTACAGAAAACAAAATCAGAAAAAATATGGCAAGACCTTTGTCTCTATTATTCAAATTTAGTTTCATGAGTTGTTTTATTGATTTTTGCTACATTCCCTCATCATTGTAAGAACGTTCTGTATTGTCCTTCTTCATGATGTTTGCAATAGTACATATACTCCTTTAAACCAATGAAAGGTAATCATTAAGAGTTGTATCGTCTCTATGTTCGTCATCTAAGTAACTAATAGCCCCCTCCCTTATACTCCAATAAATATAAATAAAACACTATGCCATTTATTTGCTGTATCTTTATACCGTAATAAAGAATGGATAGTCATCCCTCATCAAGATAAGTTGTGGTCTTTCTTCAGAGTAAGTTTAACGCTCCATCCTATAGAGACTAATACATTTTATAACAGCATCAGCACTAGTAAAAGATAGTAGCGCAGTACCACCATTTGGGGTAGCGTGTATATATATGTACGTGCTGAAAATAAAGTAAGAATGACATTTAACGAATTGAATATAATAAAGCCTATCCTCTCTGCACTGTCAGAGCAAGGCTATACCAACCCTACACCTATACAGCAACAGGCTATACCGCATATATTGGCGGGCAAAGACCTGCTGGGCTGTGCGCAGACGGGTACGGGTAAAACAGCAGCATTTGCCATACCTATACTGCAACTGCAAAGCAAAGAAAGGACAGCAAAAAAAGGTAGACGACCAATATCTACCCTCATCCTTACGCCTACGCGAGAGTTGGCGATACAGATAAGCGACAACTTTGCCGCATATGGTAAGCAGCTACACTTAAAGCATACGGTGATATTTGGCGGTGTGCCACAGGGCAGGCAAGTGCAGGCATTGCGCGCAGGGGTAGATATACTTATAGCTACGCCGGGCAGATTGCTAGACCTGATACAGCAGAAGATCATCAGCCTGTCGGACATAGAGATACTGGTGCTGGACGAGGCAGACCGTATGTTGGATATGGGTTTCATACACGATATGAAGAAGGTGCTGAAACTGGTACCTGCCAAAAGGCAAACATTGTTCTTCTCGGCAACGATGGCACCGGCGGTGCAGAAGTTGTCTGAGTCTATACTGAACAACCCCGAGGTGGTGAAGGTGACACCTGTGTCCTCTACGGCAGAGATCATACAGCAGTCGGTATACTTCGTAGATAGAAAAGATAAACGTAAACTACTGGTAGATATACTTAAAGATAGGTCTATCAGCCGTTCGCTAGTGTTTAGCCGCACCAAGCACGGGGCAGACAAGCTGGTGAAGGAGCTACAGAAGAAAGGTATATCTGCCGCGGCTATACATGGCAATAAGTCGCAGAATGCTAGACAGAAAGCCTTAAGCTTGTTCAAAGACAATCAGGTGCGTGTGTTGGTAGCTACTGACATTGCCGCAAGAGGTATAGATATAGACGAGCTGCCACATGTGATAAACTATGAATTGCCCGATGTGCCGGAGACCTACGTTCACCGCATAGGGCGTACGGGTAGGGCCGGTGCCGATGGTGTGGCCATATCTTTTTGTGATGTAGAGGAGCATGATGAGCTAAAGGCGATACAGAAGCTGATAGGCAAGCAGATAAAAGTGGTGGAAGACCATGATTATCCTGCAAGTGCTACGCCAGCAGAGGTAGCACCGCCACGCAAAAAGAAACCGCGCCCAAGCAAAACAAAGAATGCCAGAAAGAGGTGGAACTCTTCTCCCACAGTTAGGTAAATTAATTGAGAAGAGGGTGTATTACACGGCCGCTACATTTGTAGCGGCTATTTTTATTCTAATAGGTCATAGCATTTTATAAGGTTGTCTTAAAGTGAGCTATCTTCTTCGGTGCTGTTTGTGTACTATGCTTACAAGCAACAAAGGCAATGTGTATGCAGTTTATTGAGTAGGTTCAGGATAAAGTTGTAGAGAGTCTATTAGTGCTATAGTTCCTTGTTTTATTCCTTGGTAGTATAGGCTGTCTTTAAACTTCGGGATCATGTATTTATCTATTATCTGTTTTACCACATAGTCGTTGATACGTAGTTCCGTTCCTGTCCCTGTTTGTATACGTATCTCTCTATTGTTTGTACTGATGGCTATAAGTACACCGTTGTTCTTTTCTTTTGTGCCCACACCCCAGTCGTTTGCCAAGTCTAGCGAGTATCTATTGATGTCTGTATAAGGGGCAGGGTAGTCTTTTATGGTGACTATTGCTATCTGGTCAGTAGTGCGTTGCTCATGTGTTTCAATGAGTTTGTTCAGCGTGTCTTCTTCTGCTTGGGTAAGGATATCCTCATAGTCATTTACAAAAAGATCCGTAGCAGGGAAAAGTTTGGGCTCTTGTGAAGATGCATTGCCACAAGACAATAGTATAGAGGCACATAACACCGAAAATATTACTGAAAAAACGTATCTCATAAGGTTGTCTTAAATCGGTAACCAAGGTTACAACAATAGTGTTGCGGGTATTGTTAATTTACTATATTACAGCTAAGAATAACAGAAACATTTAAAAAATCATTTGATCATGACCATACAATTCAATACAGACAATCACGTATCAGGAAACGAAGCTCACGTACAGCCCTTGATAGCAGAGATAGAGCATGGATTAAAACATTTCAGCAGCCACATTACACGTGTAGAGGTGCACCTGCACGATGAGAATGGTGATAAGAATACACCGGGCGACAAACGCTGTATGCTAGAGACCAGACTAGAGGGCAAGCAGCCAATAGCAGTAAGCCATAATGGTGATACGCACGAAGCTGCAGTGAAGGGTGCTGTAGACAGACTAAAGACCGTGTTAGACAGAGCCATCAGCAAGATGAGAGAGCATTAATATGGAATAAAGATATGATCTCAACAGAATGCCCTCATATTTATATGGGGGCGTTTTTTATTTCAGTTTGCTTTGGCGGTGATCTACTTCTGTGGCAAACTCTTTATCGGTCATCAAGTATTGCTCCACACCTTCAGGACGCTTGCTCTTGAAGAATATTTTGAAGTAATAATCCTTGGTCATACTTTCGTAGGTGAGCACATTCTCTGATAGCTGGAAAGACTGGAACATATTCAGCGTGATGAAGAAGACAAGCACAGCAGCACCTGCAATACGGAATGCTACCTTCTGCTTGCTGACGTAGCTGACCATAGCAGCAAATGGTAGTGATAGTAATGCATAAGTATCTATCATGGCCCTTGCGCCAAAGCCTCCGCCATACCACCAGTTCCACCAGCTGAATGTTACATAGATGAATAGTATCAAGAATATGGATATGGATAGGTATTGATGTTTATGCTTCTTGTAGAACAGTATCAGACCTGCTACCATGAATAGTGCCAATGGTGTATATACGAACCATCCTTTGCGAAAACTGAATAGCCCTTTGATAATAGCAGGCTCAGACCAAACAAAGCCTTCGTTGTGGTAAGAGAAATATACCCAAGAGCCTGTAGCATACTTCCAGTAGCTTAGCTGTATCATGGCTACCAGCATGAATATTGCACCCCCACCCAGCAGATGACCAATGCGTTTGGCGTTAAGGTTATTCTTTACCTTATTTATAAGTGTTGGTATGCTGTATATACCCCAAAGTGCGGGTATTAGCGCTGCTAATAGGTTGGTAGGGCGGGTGATGGTAGCTAGCCCCAACATCAAGCCCAGTAGTAGAATGTATTTTCTTTTATATCCACGGTATAGCTTATCGGTAAGGTATAGTATACTGCTAAAGTGGAAAAATGCGTATGGGTGGCTCATGCCCGGGAAGAAAGCATTATAATAATACAGGTTAGTACCCAAAGCTATTGCCAGTAGTGTAGTAGCTACCACACCATCGCTATAGTATTGACGTAGGGTAGCGCGTAAGAGTATCAACCCTATCAGTATCCAGAAAAAAGTACTGATGATGATGGAGTATTGATAAGGCTCGGAATAGCCATTGGTCTCTACACCTTTGGTATTGTTGGCCACCATTTGTGCTACCAGATAAAAGGGCAGCTGATGTACGGCCACGCCCACAGGATATTTGTTGACCACCTTGCCCGATGGCGATAGATATATACCGCTCCACACATTACCCGGTGTAAACCCATATTGCTGTTGCATTTTTGGGTAGAACTGAAAGCTATCAAGGCTTTGATAGGTGACGACTGCAGGCAGATATATATTATATCCTGATTGGTCCCAGTGTATCAGCTGGTTCTTCCAATCTTGATATCTATTCTCAGGTACATATATAGATATTATGCAGAATAGGACTAGGATAATCTTTGATCTCAAAACGTGTAGATGATTATTACCACAAACAAAATAAGAAAACTATATAAAGTAGCAGAATGATTGCGTAAAAAAAACGCCCTCATTCTCTGAGTGGGGGCGTTTCGTTGCATATAGGGATATTAAGACGCCTGTATAGGCTAGATAGCCTCAGACAGTTTAATGTGTTAAAACTAAGTGTTTATTTGTTGATAAGAGGTAGCCTCTGTTACAAAAAAAATTCAGGAGCCTAGACAGGCCCCCGATTTTTCACCATGATTAAAAAATCAACCATCTTTAGGTCTTGTTAGATAAAGTGGTAATGCCACTACAAGACCGTTAAGTTCTTTTTATATATAAGGTACCCTTATTGTCAAATATCTAGTGCTAAGGTAGTACAAGAAAGCGAAACAAAAAACAGGTGTTTTAACCCAAATTTGTTGAGTATAACTACTTGTTTATCATGCTTCTAGTTTTGCAGGTAAAGCTTAGCTCCGCTTTTTAGCCATATTTTATCTAAGTGTCCCATATTTGTATGGTCACTTGACATAAGGTGTATATGTGTATGCGCATCGTGATGAATGAATACTCCTTGGTGTGTAGTAGAATATACGCCCAGTAGCATAACTTCTTCATTGCCAACAGAAAAACGCTTTAGGTCTTTATGTGCATCGTCAGGGGAGTGTACCTCGCTGCCTGCACTCAGGTTCACGTTGTGTATCGTTGCAGAATCTATAGTGCCGTTCACTTTGAAGAAGAATGCCTTATCCTTTGTCATGGCATCCAGGTGTTGCTCTAGCTGTGCTATGGTATGTATGCTATCGGGTAGCGGCTGCTCTTGCCATTCATTAATATTGGCATATACAAAGAAGGGCGGCTTGGCATTGTCTGCTAGAGATACCGCTATGCTATCGCCCGCTACATTGGCTACGTAATACTTCCCGTCTATTACCATCAGCTCACCCGCAAGCTGCTCAGTAGGTCCTAGCCCGTAGATGTGTTTGCGCTCTAACGTGTCTAGAGATACCGCACCGCTTATCAAGCCCTTATGCATCACATCGCGCATGGCGCCAATATGCTGAACCTCATTAGTAGAAGGTGGTGCGTTGTTCTTTTTATCATCTACAGATTGCTCGTTGCCACAACTCATAGCTGCAATAGACAAGCTGAGTAGCAAATACTTCTTCATGTGTTTAGCTTTAGCGACTAAAGTACATCATGTATATCTGTTATTTGGTGACATAGGTTACAAAGGCTTATTGCTCTATCAGTTGGTATACGGTCTCCATTTCCAGGTCGCGGTCTTGTAGCAGGTCTTGCAATGTATAGGTAGTAGGGTGATGTGGTAATATCCCTCTGCTTTTATCCATGTATACCACATCTGCCTTGTAGGTCTCGGTGGCGGTAGTGGCAAATAGTCCTGTATTCTTAAGCGTAATGTTCCTATTGTGTGCATTGCAAGTATATGTAGCCCCTGTCTCTTGCCCGATGAACGTGCCGATGCCACCTTGTTTCATCAGGGCGCATAGGTGCCCTGTAGTAGAAAAGCAAAGCCCGTTGGTAAGTATGTATAACGAGCCACCGAACCTGTTGGGGTGTGGCTGGATGTCTTGCTGAAGGTCTGTATAGTGTTCTGATGTTCCTGTTCTGTAATACTGAAAGCTTTTACTGGTCAAGTGTTGCAATAGGTATGATGCGCAGTATGGGTCTCCACCGGAGTTGTTACGAAGGTCTACTGCCAAGTGCTGTATGCCCTGTTGTTCTATCTGAGCAAAGCAGCTATCAATGAATGACCTAAAGGTTGGAAAATTGTCACCATAATATACAAAGCTGCGTATGGTGATGGTAGCGAGGTTGTGTTCTTCATCTACGGAAAAGCATAGGTTGTTAGCACAGTTGTCTAAGTGTGTAGGTCTTAATGGCTCTTTAGTAGCGGGCGATAACTGTAGCTCTTTTTGCGCTCCATGCTCCATCACTACTACAGAGTATGCATCTGGAAAGCCTAGCTGGTAGGCGCATATACGATAGAACTCTTTGTTGATGAGTAGGTCTGTCATGCTAAGGTTATACCCATCAGTAGGTATATGCTTGCGCAAGCGTTGGCGTAGCTCTGTAGCACTTATACCATTCACAGATAGTAGTTCTGTACCTACTCTTATCTTATTGCCGTTATTAAGAGGGTCTATCACATAAAGATGGTCGCCTACATAGCTTACCACCATGGGGAAGTACATTGATGGTTCTACCTTCATGTTGTATTGGTAGAACATGTGGGTATGTCCGCAACCTACTGCTGTTGCTACCGAGCGGCAAAGCCAAGCAAACTCACTTATCGTTGTTGCGTTGGTAAGCTGTGCTTCTTTTTCTGCTATCAGTGCGCGGAAGTCGGGCTGAGAGATAAAGGCAAATGGCTGAGGGTGATACGCGAAAATAGAATCTGCCAGTAAATGAAGGTCTGCTACATAAGCATCTCTGCTTCGGGTCTCGTGTACATCAAATGGTTGTTGTTGTGCATTGGCGGTAGATATGCTGAATACTGCTAGTAGTAGGTAGAATAGTTTTCTCATGCTAATGTATATGCAGCTATAGACAGTTGCTAAGCATGAAAGGTAATGACCCTATTCGTTAAAATAATGATAAGACCATTATTGTGCTACATGTATGCTGTAAATAGATGCTGGCATACCTGTTGTTATGTTTTATAATGAAGATATGGTAAGGCTTGTGAAAGGAAGTGTAGCATAGCGTAAATAATAATAGCCCCGTGACCTGTACGGAGCTATTACACATCTGCCAATGTTAATGAATAGTACTACGTTTAAACTGCTTTAGCAGCATCGCGCATCCCTTTCATCTTATCGTGGTCTGCTTTTAGTTTTGTTTGTTGTTCGCTCATCAGGTCTAACAGCTCGTTAGGTAGGTCTGAGTATTCTTTAGCGGCTTCTGAATATACTTTTAGTATAGCATCTTCGCCAAACTCGCAAGACTCTAGTATCGCGTCTTTAGACCCGCCTGTAAATACCGCTTTAACATCCATCCATAGCCTGTGTAGCTTACCCGATGCAGTAGTGCCTTGGTCTATATCTGCATTGAGCTGAGCACCAATGTTTATCAGCTCACTTACATTATCCTTACTATGTGATGCCATTTCTGCAAATACAGGCTCTAGCAAAGCATCAAACTCTTTAATATCTTTTTGAGCTTTGGTATAACCATCTATACGATCGTTGTTGATCTCTATCAAGTCTTCAATTACTTCTCTTGTTGTGCTAA
This sequence comes from uncultured Flavipsychrobacter sp., assembly GCA_964585115.1. Taxonomy (GTDB): domain Bacteria; phylum Bacteroidota; class Bacteroidia; order Chitinophagales; family Chitinophagaceae; genus UBA5543. The sequence goes on along the minus strand of CAZPDA010000067.1, from coordinate 4,433 downwards.
TATCCATGATCTTTTGTGTTTAGTTAGTTTATTGAATAACACTAAACGGGCACAGAATGTTTAACAAAAACAGGAAGGTCGTATTAATAAAATGTTATAACGGTGTGAAGTACTGCTTGAGCAGGGGAATGCTAAGGCAGACATTAAGGTCTTGATGGTAGGTTGGGCAGTTACTTTCCTTCAAAAAAACTAGGCTATTGCTACAATCTCTTGTGCTGGTATATTGGTAAGCTGTTTCATTTTCTACATTTTGTTGTTATATATGCTATTTCAGATCTGCATCTATGATATATAGGTGAGGGTATTGTGTTACATAGTCCGGCATGCCGTAGTTTGGTCTCGACTTGAAAGCCGCGATCTTTATCCCTGCTTTTTTAAAGCGTTCCATATCCTCCTCGCTATACCAATAATGGTTGGCGTTGATACCATCATTGTAAAACATCACATCTACATCTTCAAATTCATTAGCGTTTATTACCAGGTCTATATCGTCGGGTATCAGGTTGTTCACCTGTTTGTAGATATTAGCATTATGTATTCTGGCTTGACGCTCTTGGTTATCGGCAGCAAAGTCGGCTTGTAGTTTCTGATGCTGAAAGCCGAGGTAAGCAAAAGCTATTGTTACTACAGGTAGTAGGTAGCGCTGCCATTTGCGATTGCTACCCATGCTGAATACGGCAGCTATAAATATGTAACCCACCGGAGCGATAACAAAAAAGTAGGTCTCCATTTTAGTAGCTACTATTAGCGAGAAGAAGCTTAATATCAGCAAGAAGTATAAAGCAAGGCTTAATGCAGCCGGTTTGTTTATCTGCCTTTTGACGAGGGCAAAAATCAGCCCTATAGGTATTAATAGATATAAGTAGGAACCGTAATAGTCTTTAAACTTTTTAAGGTAGAAGAAGGCAGACCCGCTATGTCCTTCTACTGCTTCGGCAATGTGCTTGCTATTGTACTGATACTCATACATAGCCAGATCGGGGAAGGTGTTGAGTATATATAGCTGCCATGGTAAAAATACCGCAGCACATACCAATATAGATACAGTTATGTACTTAAATTGTTCCTTCCAGCCACCTGCTTTTAGGGAGTATAGAAATGATATGCCCCATGCTGCGTATACCAATAGCCCTGTGAGCCACTTGTTGAGTATGGCACAACCTGCAAATACGCCTACGAGTATTGCCCACTTCATACTGCGTTTTTGGATGAACTCAAGGTATGCCCATATGCTGGCTAGTGTATAGAATCCAAAAGCCACATCGTTATGATCCATGCCCTTGTAGCCCGATATAAGCTCCAGATGGTAGTAGGAGAAGCAAAAGAGTGATGCGGCAAAGAATGAGAGGTTCTTATCTTTTAAGGTGAGGCGGGCTATGCGGTAGAGTAATAGTATCATCAGTGCACCCATTAGTACACTGGGGTATCTGATAGAGAAGGCCGATACGCCAAATATCTTCATGCTTAGTGCCATCTGCCACATGAACAGTGGCTGCTTGTGTAGCCATATATGGTTGCAACACCACACGTTCGGGTCTGATATATATAGGGCATCAGTTTTGAGCATGGGCTTTAGCGGATCACTCATCATGCTCTTGGCTACCAGTGCATGAAACTTCTCATCCCATGGGTGCAAGAATGGGTCTGTATGTGCAAAGAATAAACGAGCTAAAAATGCTGCACCAAATAACAAGACCAATGCAGTGCGAGTTTGCTGAAAACGGTATTGCAACAACAGTGCTGCTACAAAGCATATGATGGATGTAATAAATAACCAATTACTAAAAAGCATAAATAGGAGGTGTGTAGATATGGTTGTACACAAATGTAGCTTTTTTAGAGGATGGGTGTTGTATCAGTGTCTTAGTGAATTTTTGGTGTTGCTTTCCTGCTTATTTGGCAGCAACAAAGACACTTAGGCGCTAATGACAGGTGCCTTGGGAGGTATTGTTGCTACTGTGCTGTCAAGCTATTAACCTAATGTATTGTTTGTGGTGGTGAGAACAACAGCAAAGGCGAATAAAGAGTAAAACCGTACTAATTCAAAGACGGTATGAGTACAGTAGCATCTTTGTAATTACGAAAGTAGTAATGGAGGGGCGGCATTACTTAGCTAGTAGGGTATAAAAGTCGTCTTTAAAATTATTCATTTCGTTAGCATTATAGTTGGTAATTGAGACTACCTCTCCATCCTTAACGTTTATTATACCAACATTGTCGATGCCAAAGTATTTTTGGAACATTGTATTGTTATTGTCCCAGTATGTAAGTTCTTCTATATCTTTAACCATGTTGATGTAGGTAGTAGGTATAATTAGTCTGATTTTTTTATTTGTAGAATCTTTATGTGCAACAATTAATTTTTTAGCGGTGTACCTGCAGCTGTAACAAGAAGCATCCTTCCAGCACACATATATTACATCATCATTTTGCGTATCAATAGTAGTTTGTTGCAGTAGCTCTTTGAATACGATGCTTTTTTTATAAGCATTGCTTTGCTGAGGTTGGCTGCAAGCTAACAGAAATGCTATGCTAATAAATATTAAAATGTTATGGTGCAAGGTCTTCATAGGGTTACAATTTTATTTTGTAGAAAGTCATTGTACTAGGGTCTTTTTGGTTCTTATAGTGCAGGGGAATATAAAAGTATTTTTCAGTAATAAATGTATGAGGTAGCTCTAACGTGCTACCCGGTATGAACAACTCTTTGCTTTTTTTGAAGCTACTGTCTACTATTATCAATGACATATTGATATCATAATAATCGTTTTCGGTATTGTCTTCTTCTATCCTTGTACCGTCGTGTTTTAGAAATAGATAGTTCTGTTTACTGTAAGGGTTATGAAAGACCATACTAAATTCGGCATTGTTAATATGGTAATTGTTTTCATAGAAAGATTCATTCATTTGTGAATAATCATACGGCGCTCTTCTGGTGAAAAACGGAGATGATATTTTATAAGTTTGTGTTTGTTTTGTATATATATCATGAACAAAAATGGAGTCTATATGGTCAAAAGTATAGAGTAGCGTATGGCTATTTATAGATATCCTGTTCCTGCTTGCATGGTAGTCATTCTGCAAAAAGTATTTAGGGTATATATTTATTGTATCTATTAATTGAACTTCATTAGATTGAAGTTTGCCTATTATATCGTAGTGCCCCTTGATGAAAAATGTATCTACAGTTAATGATTTCTCATAGTTTTTTGTGTAGATAGATCCGACTACGGTATCTCCGAAAATGCAGATCCCATTTCTGTACTGATATACAGAGAAGTAACTGTTTGAATCTATTTTGTTTGTGACAAGGTTCATATCCCAGTTATTTATAGCATTCCATTTAAGGTTCTCTTTTTTCAGCAAAAAAAGATTGCCATCATCATACGATATATACACCGTATTATGGTCTTTTATATGTAGGTCGTCCACATCGCTATGGTTATATTGTGATAAGGCAATACTATCAGTTATTGCTGCCTTATCTAGGCTATAAAAGTATAAACAACGAGAAGTTTTCTGTACGTATGCAATGTGTTCCTCGCCATTTACCTGAAGTGCTTTTATCGTATTATGAGCAATACTATTTTGTGAGATAGGTATAGAAATAGTGTCAACTATATAGTGACTAAAGCTGTCAATAGATGCATGTGTTTTTTTTAATGAACTATTAGTACAGCTCATTATAGAAACTGTACTAATAGTTATTAGCATTACAAATATAATTATAGGTATTACCGTCTTATTCTCCGTCATCAATTATGAAAACTAATACAAATTCTTTGTTGTCAGAAGTAGGTGTGACCTCAGGAACTAAAAAGTAAAGTTCTCTGTTTGAGGCAGGATTATTATGCTCACTAGGAATGAAAATGTAATTGCCAGACAATATCATTGCTTGATATGGTGCAAAAAAAGTTTCGTTAAAATCAGGAATGAAATCTAATGAAGCAGTAGTGTTAAAAAGTGTTGCTACGGCTGCTCCTCCAGCTAATGAGGCATCTGTAAATTCTTTTTTCTTAGGAGCTGTTATAATTACGTCTTTGCCCGCACATGTACCGCGCCCCTCTTCACAATCTTTTAAAGCATTGTTGTAGCGTCTCGAGTTACCATCATTTAGGTTAGCTGTAGTGCTGTGTACAAATGAATTGTAGTTTGAGGTTAGAATTGTGGTATTCTGTTTGTTGCATGCTGCAACAAGAGCGATTACTGCCAATAGCAATAATTTCTTCATGATGAAAAGTTTTAGAGGTTATAGATATTATGATAATAATAATAAGTACAAATTTTATTGCTGATGTGATTTTTTTGTTTTGGATGCAATGGACCTCAAAATTGGCATTTATCATTCTAATGTACATTGGGCCTAAACCTAGGGTAACCCTAAACAAGTCAGAAATAGGTCAACTTGACTGATAAATAAGTCACACAATTTG
>CAZPDA010000066.1:0-13942 GCA_964585115.1 uncultured Flavipsychrobacter sp. | reverse complement strand
GTGTGAATATTGATCACTTAATAGTAGGACAAGGTATTGCTGGTACTATGCTTAGCTATAAGCTAAAGCAAGCTGGTAAGCAAGTAGTAGTTATAGATAATAACAACCCCACATCAGCCAGTAAAGTAGCCAGTGGTGTTATCAATCCTGTAACGGGTAGGAGAGTAGTGAGCACATGGATGATAGATGAGCTCTTGCCCTATGCCTGGGATATATATCATGAGTTGGGAGAGAGGCTAGGTGCGGAACTTGTAAGCCAAAAGAACATACTTGCCTTCCATGCTACGGAGCAGATGAAGAAAGCCTTCCTCAATAAGATGGATGAGAACGAGGCATATGTTACTACTGTAAATGATGAAGAGCCATATAAAAAGTGGTTTGAGTTTTATTACGGTATCGGTGTCATTGACCCTGTATATCTTATAGATATTCAAACTTTATTATCACGTTGGCGAGAGCAGTTGACAAAAGAGAATAGTTTACTCGAAGATACATTCTCGTGGAGCGAATTGCAGATAGAACATGGTATAGTAAAGTATAAAGATATAGTAGCAGAGAAAATTATCATGTGCGATGGTACTGCCGGCTATCACGACCCCTACTTTAAAAAGCTGCCTTACGGTGTTACAAAAGGTGAGGCTTTGATAGTTGATATCCCTGACCTGCCGCAAACCAATATCTATAAACAAGGATATAACATAGTGCCGTGGAAGGATGGCTTGTTTTGGATAGGGTCAACCTTTGCTAGAGAATATGATGATGCGCTGCCATCTCAAGCATTTAGGAGTAGTGTAGAGGAACAGCTGAAGAAATGGCTAAAACTACCTTATACGGTAGTAGACCATATTGCATCAGAAAGAGCAGGTACCTTTGAGCGTAGACCTTTTATAGGTGTTCATCCTCAGAATCCTGAAGTAGGCATCTTTAATGGTATGGGCACTAAAGGTTGTTCGCTGGCACCGTTCTTCGCAGATGAGTTTACACAGTATTTGGTAAATGGAAAGAAGATGAATGAGCTAGTAGACGTACAACGTTTTACAAAAGTGCTGACAAGATGAGTGAAAAAAGGATCGTACAAATAACCGCTGATGGCTCTGCTACAATGTATAGCCCGCTGTACGATGCTACATATCATAGTAAGCACGGCGCTGTGCAAGAGAGTATGCATGTGTTCATTAAACATGGTCTTAGCTATATGAAGGAGCAAATGCCTAACGAGCAATTGTCTGTTTTTGAAATGGGATTTGGTACAGGGCTAAATGCACTACTGACCGCTGAGTATGCAAGTGAGCAAGCTATTAGCGTATACTATGAAGCACTAGAGTTATATCCATTGAGTAAAGAGGAACTCACAGATATAAACTATAATAACAATAAAGAACTACTAAATAAGCTGCACGTAGATATATGGAATGATGCAGTAAGTATTAGCGAGTTTTTTACACTTAAAAAAAGGGAGGCTAGTTTGCTAGACTATGCTCCCGAAAAGAAGTTTCACTTAGTGTATTATGATGCCTTTGCCCCAAGTGCGCAACCTGAGCTGTGGACGGTTGACGTCTTCCGTAAGCTATTTGATATGCTACACGATGGCGGAGCATTAGTAACCTATTGTAGCAAGTCTGACGTAAGGCGTGCAATGATAGCCGCAGGTTTTACTGTTGAAAAGCTTCAAGGTCCTCCGGGCAAAAGAGAGATGCTAAGAGCTAAAAAGTAACTTACTAGTATATCCCTGCAAACTCTTCTCCATTAGACTTTTTATAGCCGCGATACATCCCTTTTGTATTGAAAGGTGTAACAATATTACATTGCCTGTCTATGCCTATCAGTCCACCTCTTCCTCCTGCTTTTTTTAATACACCATGTACTAATTCGTCGCTAGCTTCTTCAAGTGATATGCCTTTGTATTGCATTCTTGCAGCAACATCATGTGCTACTACATTCCTTATGAAATACTCACCATGCCCCGTGCAAGAGATAGCACAGGTCTCATTATTAGCATAAGTGCCGGAACCAATTAGCGCACTGTCTCCTATACGTCCGTACTTTTTGTTGACCATACCCCCTGTAGATGTACCTGCTGCAAGGTTGCCTTTTTTGTCTAAGGCTACCGCCCCAACAGTGCCAAGTTTTTTGTCTCCGGCTTCAGAGTCGTGGTCTAGTGTTACTGTATCTTTTGCCAAAGCCTTTTGCCATTGCTGATACCTGAATTCATCGTAGAAGTACTCTTCAGATTCAATATCCAGACCCTGCTCTTTTGCAAACTCTAAGGCATCTACACCAGTTAGTAGTACGTGCTTAGACTTCTTCATAATGGTCTTAGCTAAGAGTATGGGGTTCTTAACCAAGTGTATACCTGCTACTGCACCTGCATTCAGGTTAGCCCCATTCATTATAGAAGCATCCATTTCGTTTGCTCCCTTATGGGTGAACACAGAACCCCTCCCTGCATTGAACAGGGAAGAGTCTTCAAGTACAAGTATGGCCTCGGTTACAGCATCTAATGCTCTGCCGCCTTTTTGTAAGGTAAGGTAGCCTACCGTATAGGCACGTCTTAAAACTTCTTCATAAGCCTGAGCTTTCCACTTGGTTATTTTAGTTTTAGACACCGTCCCTGCTCCGCCATGAATAGCGATACCAAATTCTGCCACTATATTTTTGATTAGATATTAAGCGGTAATTTCTTCGTCTTCTTTTTAGAAGACATCAACAATTGACTAAGCTGCTCAGGCTGTATATTCAAGCTATTGAATACAGGAGCATTAGTATACTCTTTTAGCTCTTGTATGTGCAATGGTGAACTGGAACATACTCCTGAAATAGCATCAGGTATCAGGTCAAACTTCCTTTTCAATACTTCAAGTCCGCCGATGGCACCAAATGAATCCGCAGCACAGAATATAAGTTTATGTATGCGGCTCTTTACATCTTCAGAGTTAAGCAGCAAAGCTGTTTCTCTTTGGTTGATACCATCTGCAAATTCTACAACCCAATAGTTGTCTTTATTGTTGGCATATTTCAGGTCAAGGCTGTTGAATATGTTCAATGCTTCTTCCTCCTCTATCATGTATGTAGAGGGATACCCCATGAAAGAAAAGTCGTTATAACGTGTAGCACCTGCATCATTAAAACTTAGTATGTCTTTAAGGCTAGCAGTACCTGTTACTTTAGATGCTCGTACTTCTTTACCAGCTACTGTAAGGGCATAACAACAAGCAGTTGCCGCAGCACTTTTGCCTGAGTTCATTGCAGTACCTACTACTAATATCAGCTTAGCTCTTGGTGTTTTCTTTTCCGCTTTTTTAGGTGTTATCAAGCTATAGTTCTTAGTATTGATAACATTGCCTTCGCTATCGCAAACGTAACCAAGTGGCTTTATTTGTGTAGGCGATATCACCTTACCGCTTTTTGACAAGACCTTACCTACTACACCTGACCTTGCTAATAGGTCTAGCGATCCGAAACTTGTGTCTTCAGGTATTTTTCCTTCGTAATAGTCAGGTGCATAACGGTTACCAAAAACAAATATGGCTTTAGACCCCGGGTGTATGGTATGTATCCTACCCTGACTGTTTTCAAGAGAACTGTGTTGACCTATAGTTACTACTTCTCCATAGATCACGTCGCCTATTTCCGGCTTCTTATTTACAGGGATAAATCCGCTTAGCATTTTGCCTGATAGCGTATAACCTGCACTGGGTATAATGTACCCTCTTTTTAGCTTTTGCATTACTAATAAATGGCTCCTTTTTTAGGAGGCTTTTTAAAATTTGAGGTGCAATATTATGCTAAAAACAAATCTAATGATCAAAAATATGAGTACAGAAAAAAATATTTTTTTGAGGCTTGTATCTAATATGAAACCTTAGATATATCTTCGCTCAGCGTTTTTCAAAAACAACGCATTTTAACCACATATTAGCTAACAAGGCAGGGTAAAGAACTAGGTGATGAAGGAGCGTTTTGAAGAGCTGATAGAGGGGTTTGTGCACAATAGAGCGGGTGTTTCTAACTCGTTTATATCCAAAGAATTATCTAGGTCATTACAGGAAAATCTAAGAGTACTCCATAGTGAGGGAGAGCTAGTATCTGCTGGTATAGGCGATGCTCAAAACAAGGTGTTAGATAAATCGATACGTAGAGACAAGATATACTGGATAGACAATGCGTCTACAAACGTAGCTGAGCAAGAATTTTTAGCCTTGGTGCAGGAGTTTATTAGCTACCTGAACCGCACTTGTTTCACAGCCATTAATGACTTTGAGTTTCACTATGCTATTTACGAAGCAGGTAGCTTCTATAAACGTCATATAGATCAGTTCAAGAACAATAATTACCGTAAGTTCTCATTGATAACTTATTTGAATGACGATTGGAAAAATGATGATGGAGGAAGTCTATTGTTGTATCATGAGGACGGACGTATCGAGTCAATACTTCCTGAAGACCAGAGAACTGTTTTCTTTAAAAGTGATGAGTTGGAGCATGAGGTCGCAGTAGCTTCCAGAGCACGTATGAGTATCACGGGGTGGCTAAAAAGTGTATAGCTTATTTATAAGCTCGCTCGTCTGACTTAATGAGTTTCCCATTGCCATGATAGTAATAGAAACGCTCCGAGTATTCCCCGTTCAGATCTGTACCATATGACACTAACTCTATTGTTCCGTCACTATGTGTTCGGTCTACCAAGCCGTCTTTGAACTGGTAATAATTATCAGCCTCAATATCGTATTGCCAAGTAATGTAAACAGGGAAGTTTTCATGAACGTAATAAGCGGTAAAGAATAGTTTTCCTGCTGTAGCTAAAGGCATCACCTTGATGATGTCAGTTCTTATCTCTGCGCCATTATCAGTTTTCATCCCAACTGTAATAATGTCTTTACTTTGTTGTGTTTTGGTATCGTAAGCAATTATTTTATGCTTATCACTACCTAGAAAGTATACTTTGTTTTTGTAAATGAAAGCTCCTTCTGCAATAGCATTTTCACTAACGGTAGTTGTGTTATTGTCTACGTTCAATAATAAAGTGTTACCATTACTTTGCAATGATTGGGCGTGTAATGCCAAAGTGAAAAAGCACAAAAAGAATGAAAGCAAAAGTTTCATAAGTATTATTTTATCTTATCAGAGATATATCTCCTTTAATTCTTATTGTTTGTCCCGATGCACAATTAACTTCAATGATGTAAACATATACATCAGGAGATAACTGCGCATTTTTATAAGTACCATCCCAGCCATAGTTGGCATCGTTACTCAAGAAGTTATTAGCTTCAAATATCTTTTCGCCCCATCTGCTGTAAATAGACATTCTTTCTACTTCAAGAGTACCCCTTGTAATAGGCCAGAATCGGTCATTCAGTCCGTCTCCATTTGGAGTAAAGGTGTTTGGCATTGTAACTATTGAGCCATCACAACCTGTTTCTATAGTAATATTATCTTGAGCAACACAGCCATGCTCTGTAGTAACTGTAGCTACATAAGTGACCTTTTTTCCTGTTGTTCTCACTATCGGGTCAAAGCAGTCTTTACAGCTTAAGCCTAGTGATGGTGACCATTCTATCTTATCTGCTAAAGTAGCTTCAGCATGTAGTTGGAATGAAGCGCCTGATAAACCACCTGTGATGTCTGGTCCAAGTTCTACAGTAGGCAATGGATGAACATTTACATTCTGTTGCAGTGTATCTGTATAGCACTCGTTCTGCTTTATAATTACTGTATACTGCATTGATTCTTCTGCGTAGGAGATAGGGTTTGAAATCCTATTATTATTCAACCACTGGCTAGGCAGCCATATATATTCAACACCACCTGATGCGCTTAATGCTATGTCTTCGTTCAGGCACACATCAAGGTCAGGACCAACTGATGTAGCTCCTCTTTTCAGCACTTCTACAAACACTTCTGCTGTATCTGTACAGTTGTTTGTGTCTATACCAAGTACATAGTATGTTTTAGAATCAGTAGGCTTGGCTATCGGGTTATTACAGCTAGCACAAGAAAGACCCACTGTGTCTTTTATCCATTTGTAACTGTTTGCACCCGATACCAATAGTTGTACTTCTTCTTGCTCGCATAATATTTGGTGAGGGTCAAGAGTAAGTGTTATTGGAGGGTAGCTGCCAACGGTTACCGCTTTTATAACATCACAACCATTTCTGTCAGTTATCACAACATTGTATGTGCCGGGTAATAGTCCACTAGCTGTTGACGTGGTTTGGCTAGGTGTCGTATTCCAGCTAAAGGTATAAGGAGCAATACCACCTATTATAGAGTCTACCTTAGCACCGCCATTTGCAGCACCAATACATGTCATATTGGTTGGTGTCACTACAGCCTTTATCTCCTCAGGTTGGTTTATAGTTGTAGATGCTGTGTCAGAACAGCCGCTACTGTCGATTACAGATACAGAATAGCTTCCGGCAGTAAGTCCTGTTATTATAGGTGTGTTTTGGGTAGGTATAGTACTCCAATTATAAATGTAAGGAGCTGTTCCTCCTGATACATCAGCAGTAGCAGAACCATCTTCTCCATTATAGCATTTTACATCTTGCTTAGCGGTAATGAAGGCATTAAGAATGTTGGGTTGCGTTACGTTTCCTATAGCAGTATCCATACAGCCATTGCTGTCTGTAATATAAACAGTATAAGTTCCTATAGGTAGGTTTGTAGCAATTGTATTGGTCTGCATTGGTGTAGTATTCCAGCTGTAGGTATATGGTGCAGTACCTCCATTCACTACGACAGATGCACGACCATTAGAATCGCCAAAACATTTGACTTTTATGGTGCTAACTGTAGAGCTCAATGCACTAGGCTCAGCTATTGTTATAGAAGACATATGGTTACAACCATTACTATCTTGTATGGTTACGGTATAAGTTCCTATAGGTAAATTGGTAGCCGAAGCTCCTGTTTGAGTTGGTGTCGTATTCCAACTGTAAGTATACGGAGCAGTACCGCCAGATGCTATTGTAGTAGCAGTACCGTTACTACCACCATTACAGCTCACATCAGTTTTTGTTACAGATGCAGTAATAGGATTAGGCTGGCCGATAGTAGCAGTTGCTGTGTCAGTACACCCATTACTATCTGTTACTGTAACAGTATACGGAGTAGCAGATAGCCCTGTTGCTGTTACGCCAGTTTGAGTAGGAGTAGTGTTCCAGCTATAAGTATATGGAGTAGTACCACCTATAGCGGTAGCCGTTGCAGTACCATCTGCACCATTATAGCAACTAACGTCTGATAGGCTACTGATCAATGCGTTTAAGGCATTTGGTTGACCAATAGTTACAGATGCTGTATCTCCACAACCATTGCTATCAATCACTACTACTGTATATGAACCCGGAGAAAGGCCTGTGGCAGTCGCAGCTGTTTGAGTAGGTGATGTATTCCAACTGTAAGTATAAGGAGCTGTTCCTCCAGATACGTTTATAGATGCTGTACCATTACTACCACCATTACACAATACGTCGGTTGTAACAGTACTTGTGTTCAAAGAGCTCGATTGTAGGATAGTTACACTAGCAGTGTCTGTACATCCGTTGGTGTCTAGTACTGTTAAAGTATATGTTCCTGCACTTAATCCTGTAGCAGTCGGTGTGTTTTGAGTAGGAGATGTGCTCCAACTGTAAGTATAAGGAGCGGTCCCTCCCGTTATACCAGCCGTAGCAGAGCCGTTATTTCCTCCGTTACAACTTACATCATCTTTAGTGATAGATGTAGTTAACGGATTAGGTTGTGTCACTTGAGTACTAGCAGTATCAGTACATCCGTTACTATCTGTTATAGTTACCTTGTAAATACCAGCAGTGAGATTGATAGCTGTAGCTGTTGTTTGAGTAGGTGATGTATTCCAACTGTAAGTATATGGCGTGCTGCCACCAGTGGCAATTGCTGTTGCAGTACCATTATTGCTACCATAACAACCAACGCTAGTTGTGTTTGATACTGCTGCACTTAATGCTGTTGGCTCTAAAATAGCTACAGATGCAGTATCAGTACATCCGTTGGTATCAGTTGCTGTAACTATATAAGTGCCTGCAGCTAAGTTGATAGCAGTAGCTGTTGTTTGAGTAGGTGATGTATTCCAACTATATGTATAAGGTGCTGTGCCACCCGTAGCTGCTGCAGTAGCAGATCCATTGTCACCACCATTACACAGAACATTTTGGGAATTTGTAATGAAAGCGTCTAGTATACTAGGTTCAGAAATGCTAACAGAAGCGGTATCTTCACAATTTTTACCATCAGTTACTATTACGGTATAAGTGCCTGCAGATAAGCTTGTGGCTGTAGCGTTTGTTTGTGTAGGTATTGTATTCCAGCTATAAGTATAAGGTGCTGTACCGCCTATAGCTGCGGCTGTAGCAGAGCCGTTATTTCCTCCGTTACAAAGCACATTAGTCGATGATATGATAGACGCTACCAAAGAGTCGGGCTGGTCAATAGTAATTGTATCGTTACCTGTACATCCCACACTATCTGTTATGGTTACAATATAAGTGCCTGCACTCAACCCGGTAGCTGTTGCATTGGTCTGAGTAGGAGTAGTATTCCAACTGTAAGTATAAGGTGTAGTACCTCCTGCGCCTGCAGCAGTAGCAGTACCATTGCTACCTCCATAGCAAGAAACGTCAGTAGCGGATGCAATAGTAGCAACTAAATTGCCTGGTTGTGTTATTGTTACCGCAGCAGTATCAATACATCCATTTGTATCTGTAACTGTAACAACATACCCACCTGCATATAAACCAGTAGCCGTAGCTGCTGTTTGTGTAGGAGTAGTACTCCAGCTGTAAGTGTATGGGGTAGTACCTCCTGTTGCTGCAACAGTAGCAGTACCAATATTATTACCATTACAAAGCACATTTGTTTGCCCTGTAATTGATGCCATGAGCTGTGTTGGTTGTATGATAGTTGTTGTTGCAGTATCAGTACACCCGTTACTATCAGTTATAGTAATAGTATATGTTCCGGATGTTAACCCTGTAAGTGTATCGTTTGTATTAGTAGGCGTTGTGTTCCAACTATAAGTATACGGCATAGTACCACCTGTGCCTATGGCAATAGCAATACCATTACTATCATTGTAACAAGAAACGCTGTTAGTTGCATTGATAGATGCATTGAGCGTATTGGGTTGTGTGATGGTAACCATAGCCGTATCACTACATCCATTGCTATCGGTTACAGTGACAGTATATGTACCTGCTGAAAGACCTGTAGCAGTATCATCTGTTTGTATAGGAGAAGTGTTCCAGCTGTAAGTATATGGAGTAGTACCACCAGATGCACTAACAACGGCCATACCATTATCGGCTCCATTACAGGTTACATCTGCCTTAGCACTTATAGTTAATGATAATGCACTTGGTTCTGTTATTTGCCCTGAGTCTGTAGCTGTACATCCACTGCTGTCAGTAACGGTTATTGTATATACACCTGCCGCTAGTCCTGTAGCTGTGTCATTGGTTTGAGTAGGAGAAGTATTCCAACTGTATGTATAAGGTATTACTCCACCTGTCGCAGTTACTATAGCTATACCATTATTTCCTCCATTACAAGTTACATCCGATATGCTGACTGAAGTATTTATAGCTGAGGGCTGGTTTATCGTAGTTGTATCTATATCCGAACAGCCAATAGTATCCATTACTGTTACGATATATGTTCCCGCACCCAGGTTATTTACTGTAGCAGTAGAGCTAGTAGGGGAGGTGCTCCAGCTATAAGTGTATGGAGAAAGACCTCCTGATATTGAAGCTGATACAGAGCCCGTTGTGTCTCCATAACAAGATATGTTTTGTGACGACGCAGTAACTGAAATGTTGTTTACTTGCAATGTAACCGTATCGTGTTCAGAACAGCCATTAGCGTCTGTAGCTGTAACATGGTAAGTGATGCTAGATGTAGGTGTAGCTATAGGGTTTGCACAAGTATCGCAATTAAGGAAAGTACTTGGAGACCAGTTATATGTTATCGGGTTAGCACTTGCAGTAGCACCTGCTGTCAATTGTACTGAATCACCTGCACAAACTACAGTATCAGCTGTTGCGTTAATAGTAAGGTTATTTATAGCTACAGTTGTATATAGTGTATCAGCACAACCAAATCCTGTATAAGGTGTTAGCACTACTGCGTAGGTTTTAGTAGTGCTAGGTTTTGTTATTGTAACTACTTGACCTGTGTCTATAGTACTCCAAGAGGCAGCAGTATCCAACCACTTATAACTATTGAATCCTGGAGGAGCAGTTAGTGTTACTGTTGAACTAGTGTCACAAGCGTTATATTCTACCTGAAATAGACTACAATTCAGGTCAACGTATCCATAGCCGAAGTGAGCTCCTAGGTCACAATCTCCGTTAGCAAAATCAACATAAACAGTTCTGCCGGCATAGCCTGATAGGTCAAGACTGGCAGTTGTCCATGGTTTGTACCATACGCCAAAGCTTACAGTAGATTGACTGAAACCTGGAAGGTTTGATGTTGCAATATAAGTGAAGTCACTACAGTTGATAATAGCACTGGTAGCAGAATCATAAGCTTTTACTTCAAACCGGGGTTGTTGAGACTGTGTATGTCCCGGATCCTGAAAGACCACAGCATACCTAAATATCAGACTATAGTTATTTACATTGTTAGGCACTTGTATCTTGTACGTAGCTCTCTCGGATTTTGCACCTGTACCAAGGTTACCTAACCGTAGTGAGTATGAGCCTCCTCCTGGTGCTACGATCGGGAAGCCTCCATAAGCATCTGTAGCTGTACCGCTAGTTATCACGTGCCTACCTGTTAATACACCTGTACTTGGTGTATTAATGGGACAGCACGTACCGCTGGACATGGTCCAGTTGGTAAAATTGCCGTACTCAAAACCAATATTCTGCGGACATTGTGCACTACTGCTGTAGCTGCACAAAAAAGTAAAAATCAATAAGAGTGATAATACGCGAAGCTTATCCATATTTCCCTATAACTACTACTAACAAATCAATATTTAAAGCTTGGGGCATATAGCCCAAGCCATAATATTTTGATGCGACACCTATAGATAAGTAAAATGTGTGTTTCTGGAGATATTGTAAAAATTATGCTAAATTATTAAATATTCGCATATGTGCAATTTTTTTTTGATTTTTTTACAAACTTTACTTACTATAATATCTTATACAGATAAAGTTCAATACTTAATACCCCAAAACAAAGCCCAAAATGAAAAGTAATGTATTAATAATAGTTTTATCGTTCCTATTATTACAAACAACTCAAAGCCAAGCCCAGTACATGGTTTATGAAGATGAGGCTGTCAATAATGTATATAGTTGGTACTCATCAGGAGATTACAGATTTCAAGCTTTAGGAAAGGATGTTCCTAGCGATCTGAGGTCTATTATTTCTAAATATAGAACTGCTATAACTAAAGAAAAGGTATGGTATGATAAATATAAGGAGGAGCATAAAGATGTTTCCCCATTACCATACGATAAAAAATTTGGAATAACAGAGCAAGAGTATGATAGGCTGAACAATGAGTATCCGCAACTACAGACCAAAGTTATCAGTGAAAAGAAAGTGACCGTAACAAAGTCCGATGGTTTGATCAGGTTTAAAGGTGAGGATGACTTTAAGTTTTTAGATATTGTACTCGTAAACAAAAACATAAACAAAGTACTTATTGATAGTATGATGGCTACCAAATTTATAGGGCAGGTCTATGAAGACTCTTCAGAATTTGGAAGTTATTCGGGCTACAAGTGGGAATACAAGAGAGGTAATATGAATGCTGTAAAGGCACTGCGTAGCTCTAATTATTACTCAGTAGAGGTGACAATGGCGAAAACTGTACCTGACAACAAAACACTAATAATTGTAAAGGTACTGTTGATAGAAAGAATGGTAACAAGATTCAGAAATACAATTTGGGGCTATCTTGTAGAATAGCCCCAATGTTATTGCTTCATTTACCTAGCTTGAGTTATTGTTTACTAAGTGTAAATATTACATTGGTAGAATAGTCTCCAGCTCTTGAGCCAAATTCAGGTTTTACTCTCAAGTCTATGCTGTAGTTATTCTCGATATTGTTATTGCTATTTACTAGAATGGTTTGAGGACTATTGTCTAATACTATAAAGTTGTTACTATTAGACTCTTTCAGGCTAAATATACTTACCGGCACATCCTCATTGCTAGATGATGAATGTGCATAGTTTTCACTAGTCATAATGCTTATTACCCATGGGCAAGAACTTTTTACATTTACATTAGCAATGTTGCTTAGTACCTTACCATAAGAATAGTCATCAATAGAGCTGAAAACCATTTGCTGGTGATTATTTGCGATAATATTTAATGATAGTAAAGCAGGGACGTCTATATAACCGTTAACTGTGACCATTCCATTGTGAGGATTCCCTCCACCCTGGGCCCAGCTGCTTATCGATACAAATAGGAGTAATATAAATGATGTGTTTTTCATTAACGTGTTTTTTATTATGGGTTTGTCATTGTGAATGCTATTGAAAAGTTATACAATCCTGCATTTGAAAAAGTGGTTGAGGGGTACAGTATCAAGTCGTAAAAAAAACTAAAGTGTTCTGTATTTGTTACATGTGGTTGTGTAAATAACAGCATAGGGCTTTCTGTTAACTTTACTTCATTGTTAGCACTCGCATTATATGAGTTGTGGTTTTGTAACCTAAGAGCTAACTTGCTATCGAAATACTGAAAATAGTCAGGGTTAACAGCTACTACATGTGCAAATACATTAAAAGTGTTTTGCTTTACTTTCACTTTTAATTCAAGCGCGTTGTTGATCTGTTTCGGTTGTAATAGTTCATTTATGTTCTGATATGTAAAGTGAATATTCTGTATAGTTTTAACAGAAATCTTCTCAGAACCGGGCGGTCCGTAAGACGTTAAAGAACTTGAAAATAATAATAATATAGGTAGCAGCTTCTTCATAAGAGTCGCAACATATTTGTATATTTGAACGATTTTAATGTAAAATACCCCAATTTTTATGAAACACACAATTTTACTTTTAACGTTTTACTTATCATTAACAATTGCCCACGCACAAACAACTGATGGAGCAGCACCAGTAGCGGATTCTAGCGGATCTGACCAAAAAGCTGACATGTTCAAAAAGAAAACAATATCAATATCGCCCGCTACCATATATTTTACAGCTGCGAGAGGAGAGTCGCAAACTTTTAAAATAACCGTTGAGAACGGTTTAGATAGTGCATATAGCTTTCAGGTATCTTCTGCAGATTTTACAAGAAATGAAAATGCAGAGATCACCTATTTTAAGCCCGGTACCACTCCATACTCATGTGTACCATGGGTGACGGTCAGTAATAACTTGATAGAAGTAGAACCACATTCTTCTGCTTCTATAGATGTAACTATAAATGTTCCTGATTCTGCTGATGCTGTATCTAAAAGTACTTGGGGGATGATTCTATTAGAAACGATCAGACAAAAAGTATTCTCAGAGCAGCATGGTGATATCAACGCTAATATAGAAAGAGCATATAGAGTAGGTGTACAATTATATCAAACTCCACCAACTGTTATAGACAAAGAGTTAAGGATGAAAGATTTCTTGCCAATGCAAACGCGTGGTAAGTATAGAGTCGTATGTAAGAATGAAGGAGGCGTATTGCTACGCTGTAATGCATATATTGAGTTAGTTTCTAAACAAACAGGTGAAAAAGTAAAAGTGTACCCTAAGAATGAAGGCAAGTTTCCTTTCAAAGTGCTACCAGGGCAATTAAGAAATGTAGATTTTGAAGTGCCTGCAAGTATGGCTAAAGGACAATATACTGCAATTGCTATTGTAGATGCTAATGATGACGAAGTTCCATTAGAGGCTGCCCAGCTAGAAATAGAGCTTAAGTAAATTCAGCGCTATATATATATTATATATATAGGT
>CAZPDA010000065.1:0-14006 GCA_964585115.1 uncultured Flavipsychrobacter sp. | reverse complement strand
CTCTCTGAATATATCAATAAGTGCTTGGGTCAATTTGGTCCCATAAGACTCTCTGTTTGTAGAGCTTTCATTTTTTATCTCTGTAGCTTTAGCCCTACCAATACCACTATCCTCTATTTCGCATACTAGCTCATTTGGTTTTTCTTGTCTGAACCTGACCACCAATAACCCTTTTCCTTGCTTATGAAACAACCCATGATTTATGGCATTTTCAACTAGGGGTTGTAATAACAATGATGGTATCTGTATACTGTCTGCGGCAATTTTATTATCTACCTCTATTCTATAGTCAAACTTATCCTCAAAGCGAGACTGTTGAAGTTCTATATAGTTCTTGAGCATCTTTATCTCTTCAGTTATTGTCACATAACGTTCTTGTGAAGACTTCAAATAGCTTCTCAACAACCTAGAGAACTTGCTCACGTGCTTATATGCTTGATCAAAATCCTTCTTATCTATAAAGAACAAGACAGAACTAAGTGTATTGAATATGAAATGGGGGTTTATCTGAGAATAGATAGCCCTAAGTTCCAGATCTGTCAGCTTTTGCTTCTTCTCATTATTTTTTGCTACGATTTTTCTTGTTATATACACTACCACTAATACTAACAATATCAATGTGAGTAAACCACTTGCCCAAAAAATAGTACGCCAAGTTTGTGTTTGCCACCATCGTGGTGTTCTATAGATAGTAAAAGAGTAGATACCACTACTCCACAGATCATCGGTCAACTCACAGTATACAGTATAATAATGGTCTACTTTCAAGCCGGCTATTATAATATCACCAGAGGTAGAGCTGGCCCAATCATTATACTCACCTACCTTATACCTTACCTTCAAGTTTCCTTTACTATACATATTTACAGCACTAACATTAAAGCTAGGGACCCCTTGTTTGAAAAACAATGTATCGTTACGCCTCAATGTATAATGATCAGGTATAGCAACATTAACTTTGATAAATGGAAGTGTTGGTTCAGACGAAATAATTACGTTAGCCCCATATTTAAATAGAGGCACCTTATATATTCCATTATCGGTACCTACTAAAGCTATACTATCGTTAACGAGCAAACTAGTTACTTTCTTATAATATTGTCCTTTTACATTAGGGTATATGTTAAAAGATAGACGACTGTATTGTTCACTTATATCTGCATATGCTACACCAAAACTTCCTGCCACACATAGTACTTTATCATGTATAGAAAACCTTGCATCCTTTAGGTCTACATTTAGTCTTAACCTATTAAGTTGTCCATTAGCAGAGTTATACTTGATTAAACTTGTCTCTGATAAAATATAATAACATCCCTGTTCATCTTGTTGAATGCTATATATATTAGACACTCCAAGCACCTTTAATATTGAGGTACCAAATGCTCTATATGTACCCTTATTGTGGTCATATACATTTAAAGAAGAGTGATTGTAGACCCAATACTTTTTATTGAACTTATCATTAAGCATTCCATTAAACTTACCCTTACCTATAATATTTGCAAGCAATGTTCCATTTTTCACGCCCACTACATTCACAGATGACGGCCCGTATGTTAACAACAGACTATCTTCAACCCAATCCCAACCATTACTATTATATAAAGATGTACCGATCAGAGAATCATTATAAATAACCTCTCTACCGGAAGCTCCGGTCATTTTATTTAATACGTCTGAATAACTTTTCCAATACCCTTTTCGAAGGTCGTATACCTCAAATGATATATAAGTAGATACTAGTAACTGTGAATCAGAGTATGGTCTTACTTTGACGACCTTTTTTCTATAAGTGTTGATCGCTTTTTTAAGGTTACCACCTTTGTCTACTATATATAATTTACGGTCAGACCTTGAAAACCAATAGGAATCGCCATTATAACCATTACCCACATAGGTAGACCCATGAAGAGCCTCAACCTTGTATTTACTGCTGAAAACAGTTGAATGTTTTGGTATGACCCAAACACCGTCGTCCTCTGTCATATACCACTCATTACCGTAATTATCATTCAGAAAGAAGGATAATTGAGACCTTGTAGGCAATACCTTTCTATAATCAAATCGCTTAATATCTTCAAAGTTGGCATCTAGATATTGATAAATGGCTTTATTGGTTATAAAACTATAGCTATTGGGGTAAAATACTTTTACATATATCTGCTCATCATCATCTCCACCATAAGAGCTTACAGTCTTTACTCTATGGGTTTTCGTCTCTAGGTCATATATATTAATGGCTGCAGGACTTTCTGCGTGCGAATATCCGATCATACACTCATCAAAAAAATTGCATGAGGATAAATAAACCGCATACTTTATCATTGAGTCTTTATAGGCATCAACATATTCAAGCTCTTTACCATTAAAAATAAGTTTATGTAGCCTCGAGTCCTCATCTATAATGGATTCAAACACTTCAACTTTGGAGTTCATTCCTCTATAAAAGGTATCAACTAAAGACCGTTGGTAGATAACACTATCGTTTGTATTAACAACAAAGAAGGAGAACTCACTTCCTGTTGCTACGAAAAATGTATTCGTATCATTTGCGGCTTCTAACCCTACCCTAAAAACATCACTTCCGATACTTACATCTATAGACTTGTATTTATCATTTTTTATATAGCCCAAAGAGGAGGATATAGTATATATCCATATCCGGTCTAAGCTATCTTGCCACAGCCGCCATACATCATTGTTAGGCAACCCGTCTTCTGTAGTAAAGACCTTGAAACTATAGCCGTTATACTTGACCACTCCATCTTCAGTACCTAACCAAACGTTTCCTAGCTTATCCGTAAGACCACAATACACATGATTAGAGGGCAATCCATTATTATCAGTGAAATGAAGGAACGTAGTACTATCATACTCTTTTGCCTTACCGGATATAGTAAAGCATGAAGAAAGGGCGATTATAAGTATGCAAACACGAATGATAGTATACATGAGCAATAGCTAATATAAAATAGCTATACACAAAGTAATAATAATACTAGATAGTTTTCTTAGTAGTTCATAAGTTTGGAGTGGTATTAAGAATACAAATGATAGCCAATGCAGGACATTAAAAATAAAGAAGACATCATATACTTAGTGAATACGTTTTATGACAAAGTAAAAGTAGATAATACTATCGGTCACATTTTCAATGATATTATTGGTGATGATTGGTCTGCACATCTACCTATTATGTATTCATTCTGGAGTAGTGTGCTTTTTGCAGAAGCTGGCTATAAAGGCAATCCCATAAAGACACATATTGACATAGATAAAAAAATAAAGCTTAAAGAAGAGCATTTTTCACAATGGCTACATCTATGGAAAGCCACTGTAAATAAGCACTTTGAAGGAGAAGTAGCTGAACTAGCTAAAAAAAGAGCTGAAACAATGGTGACACTTATGACCATGAAGATAAATGACGCTCAAGACCCTAAACACATTTATTAGACAAATAGTAGTATGAATTCATTTACAATAGGTGGTAACATCGTTGACCTAATAAACAGAAAGGTATTTTCTGGAGAACTGATAGTTGTGGATGGAAAGATCACCTCTATTACCCCCAACAATAATCAATACGACCAATACATCTTGCCTGGTTTTATTGATGCACATATACATATAGAAAGCTCTATGCTTGTGCCTACAGAGTTTGCTAGAATGGCTGTAGTTCACGGAACTGTAGCAACAGTATCAGACCCTCACGAGATAGCAAACGTTTGTGGAAAAGCAGGAGTGCAGTACATGATCAATAATAGCAAGCAGACGCCCTTCAAATTCTTCTTTGGAGCACCCTCTTGTGTGCCAGCTACGACATTTGAAACCGCAGGAGCTACATTAAACGCTAAGGATGTTGCCGAACTGCTTCAGACGGATGATATTTGGTATCTCTCCGAGATGATGAACTACCCGGGAGTACTATATAATGACAAAGAGGTTATGGCCAAGATAGAGGCCGCTAAGGTCATAGGCAAACCGATAGACGGTCACGCACCTGGACTGCTGGGAGATGATGCAAAAAAATATGCAGCCGCAGGTATTACTACAGACCATGAATGTTTTACACTTGATGAAGCCCTTGGAAAAATAGAGGCGGGTATGAGCATTATTATAAGAGAAGGCAGTGCAGCTAAAAACTATGACGCATTGCATACTCTTCTAAGGAGTCATCCTGATAAAGTAATGTTCTGTAGTGATGACAAACACCCAGACGAGTTAATACCAGGGCATATCAACGAGCTTGTAAAAAGGAGTATAGCTCTTGGTTATGATACCTTTGATGTTTTGAGAGCGGCTACATTGAACCCTATACAACACTACAACCTACCTATAGGGCTATTAAGAGCTGGTGACACCGCAGACTTTTTAGTGGTAGACAG
The DNA here is from genome assembly GCA_964585115.1 of uncultured Flavipsychrobacter sp. Taxonomy (GTDB): domain Bacteria; phylum Bacteroidota; class Bacteroidia; order Chitinophagales; family Chitinophagaceae; genus UBA5543. Next base: position 9,618 of record CAZPDA010000065.1, on the reverse strand, counting down.
TTTAGAGAGCCTAAATATCCAACAAACATACATCAATGGAGAGCTTGTAGCAGAAAAAGGGAACAGTAAACTAAAAACTGTGCCTGTAAAACCTATCAATAATTTTAGCTGCAACCATAAATCACCAACAGATTTCAAGGTTCTACCATCTAGCACTACCTCAACCATAAGAGTAATAGAAGCTATAGAAGGTCAGCTTATTACTAACTGTATAGAGGCTGAAGCCAAAGTTGTTAATGGACTAATAGAATCTGACGTAGAGAATGACAATTTAAAGATAGCTGTAGTAAACAGATATAATAACGAAGCTCCTGTATCAACTGCTTTTATCAAAAACTTTGGTCTTAAAAAAGGAGCTATTGCATCTACAGTAGCTCATGACTGCCACAATATAGTAGTAGTTGGTACTACAGATGAAGATATGTGCAATGCCGTTAATGCGCTTATAGATAGCCAAGGAGGCATCTCAGTTGTGTCTGACGCTAATAAGGAGGTATTACCACTGCCTATTGCAGGACTTATGACCGATAAAAGTGCAATTGAAACAGGAAAGGAGTATGCCGCAATTGATAAAAAAGCAAAAGAACTTGGTACAAAACTAAAAGCACCATTCATGACATTATCATTTATGGCGCTTCTAGTAATTCCATCACTTAAGCTAAGTGATAAAGGATTATTTGACGGTAGTAAATTTGAGTTTGTTCCTTTAGAGGTCTAATTGCTTGCTATTATATTGCCTTAACCCCTCTTCTAAACAGTCCATTGCTTTGTTTATGTCTTCTTCATTAAGCACATAAGCAAGGCGAACCTCTTGCTTACCCTGACCCGGAGTAGCATAAAAACCTGATGCCGGTGCCATCATTAATGTCTCTCCATTGTGAGAGAAATCGCTTAACAACCACTGACAAAACTGTTCAGCATCATCAACCGGCAGCTTAGCTATAGCATAAAATGCACCACCCGGCACAGGGCATACCACACCATCCATATTATGCAAGCGCTGTAACAGCACGTTTCTTCTTGAATAATACTCTGCATGTACCTGCTCAAAGTAATCTGCAGGAAGGTCTATAGCGGCCTCACCCATTATCTGGGCAAAAGATGGGGGGCTAAGCCTTGCCTGTGCAAATTTCATAGCAGCACCAAGCACTTGCTCATTTTTTGTAACAAAGGCACCTATTCTTCCTCCGCATGCGCTATATCTCTTAGATATTGTGTCTACAAGTATTGCATGTTGCTCTAGCCCTTCTAATGACAGTGCAGAGATATGGCGGCGACCATCATAACAAAATTCACGATAAGCCTCGTCACTAAATAAGAATAAGTTATACTTAAGACATATATCCTTCAATATATTCAGCTCTTCTCTGCTATATAAATAACCTGTCGGGTTATTAGGGTTACATATCATTATAGCCTTCGTACGTGGAGAAACCGCTTGCTCAAACTCTGATATAGACGGTAAAGAAAAGCCATCCTCAATACTAGAAGATATAGGCACTATCTTAACTCCTGCACTAGTTGAAAAACCATTATAATTAGCATAAAAAGGTTCAGGAATTATTATCTCGTCTCCCGGGTCCAAGCAGCTCATTATAGCAAATAATATTGCCTCTGAACCTCCTGTAGTTACTATTATCTGATTGTGGGTTACATCTACACCATTACGTGCATAGTACTCAACCAATTTCTTTCTATAGCTCTCCTCACCGGCACTATGGCTATATGCCAGCACTTTCATATCTGTATCCTTTACAGCTTGAAGTATCTGCGGTGGTGTCTCAATATCGGGCTGCCCAATATTCAAATAATAGACTTTAGTACCATTTTCTGTTGCAGCTTCTGCATATGGCACTAACTTACGTATCGGAGAAGGTGGCATACTAGAGCCACGGTGTGATATTACTGGCATTTGGCAAATTTAGAAAAAGGTGGCCGATTTCAGACACAAAAAAAGCCGGCATAGCCGACTTTTAATTTTAGGTATTTTTCTATTACTTTTTTCCGTGTTTTTTGTCGTAGTCATCCTTACTAAGCACAGTACCTTTAATATGTAGTTCATATCTATCTCTACCATCTGGCACTACTGCATTTGATTGGATGTAGATATCCTTATTGAAAGGAGATACACGACCTTGAGTGTTATACTTAACTCTGATCTCGCCATTCTTACCAGGTAAGATAGGTTGCTTAGGCCATTCCGGCACAGTACAACCACAAGATGCAGAAGCTCCTTGAATGATCAATGGTTCTTTACCTGTATTCTTGAACTTAAATACATGCTCAGCTATCGGACCTTCCGGCAACTCTCCAAAGTCATGAGTTTCACTACCGATAAATTCAAATTTTGGTGCGTTCGGGTTGTTTTGAGCATTTACAGCAAGAAAACTAAATGCTAATAACAGTGTAGTTAATAAATGTTTCATATTCTGCTTATTTTCTTATGTGTTGTTTTTCGTAATACAATTAGTTCATTTTCATCATTGATGTGTTCTTTGGCACAGAACCATCGGGTGCTTTCTCTACAGTACCTTTTATCACCAACACTTTAGTACCTGCATTAGATACTACAGTGATAGACTTATTAAATGGAGTAGGTCTTCCTTGTGTATTATATACTGCTTTAACCGTTCCTGTTTCTCCTGGTTTTACAGGCTCTTTAGAATAAGATGGAGTGGTACACCCACATGAAGCATGAACCTTAGTTATCACTATTGGTTCACTTCCTGTATTTTTAAATTTAAATTCATATTCAGCAGCAGGACCTTCCGGGATTGTACCAAAGTCGTGGCTATCTTCATTGAAGACCATATTTTCAGGCTTCATATTACTAGCACCATTGTCTTTTATATGTGGGTTTCCCCCTGCATGATCATGATTGTGATCATCCGCATGTTGTTGTTGTGCCGTGTGTAAGTCAAGAGTTTTTTGTTTAGTAGGGCTCTGTGCCACACAAAATGTGGTACTTACTGCAACGATTCCAAGAGATAGTATTAATTTCTTCATTTCCCAATCTATTTATGTTATTACATACAAATATAAGACCAAAGACACGGAATTGTAACTTTTGGTTTGTGAATATAGCTACCTTCGCCCTTTTTTTATTGATATTTAACATATTTTACTAATCTATCATAAACGTAGCTTTATGGAGAGTTTTGAATCAGATATTAAAAATTCTGTAGAAACTATAATTAACGGAGGCGTAATACTTTACCCAACAGATACTATATGGGGGTTAGGCTGTGATGCTCTCAACAAGAAGGCTGTCGACAAAATATTTAGCATCAAACAAAGGCCAGCTAACAAAAGCTTAATTGTATTGCTAGCAGAAGCTAAAGACGTTTTACAATACGTAGCTGCCCCACCGCCAGATATAATTGACATTATAGAAGGATTTGACAGCCCAACAACTATAATATATAATGGCGCTCTAGAATTTCCAGAAAATGTAATTAACGAAGATGGAAGTATTGCTATAAGGGTAACAAAAGACCCTTATTGTAAGGCATTGATAAAACGTCTGCAAAAACCATTAATATCTACATCTGCTAATATTAGCGGTCACGCTCACCCAAATATATTTAAGGATATGAGCGAAGATATACTATCAAAAGTTGACTATACTGTACACTATCGTAGAGAAGACAATACGATTGCGGCTCCTTCCAAAATCATCAAAATAGACGATGAAGGTGCAATTGAGATAATAAGAGCTTAATAATTACACAGACTGATATAGTTTTGCAACTATGGATATAACTTGTTCAGAACAAGAAAATGAACTTTTAGAACTTGTTGCCAAAGCTGCACAACAACAAGGGCTAGAGACTTATATAGTAGGTGGTTTTGTACGCGATAAAATATTAAATCGGTCAACAAAAGATATAGATATAGTATGTGTAGGCAATGGTATTGATCTAGCACATGCTACTGCTCAACTACTGCCGAAAAAACCTAGAGTCAACTTTTTTAAAACCTACGGTACTGCTCAATTCAAATACAAAGATATTGATGTTGAATTCGTAGGTGCTAGGAAAGAGTCCTACAAGAAAGAATCAAGAAACCCTGAAGTAGAAAGCGGCAACCTACAAGACGACCAGAACCGCAGGGATTTTACAATTAATGCATTTGCTATAAGTCTGAACAAGGATGACTATGGAAAGCTCGTTGACCCTTTCAATGGCATGCAAGATCTAAAGGACTGCATCATACGTACGCCTTTAGATCCAGATATCACCTTCTCTGACGACCCCCTTAGAATGATGAGAGGTATTAGGTTTGCTACTCAATTAGATTTCAAAATACACTATGAAACACTAGATGCTATTAAACGTAACAGTGAGCGCATCAAGATCATCTCTAAAGAACGTATAGCTGATGAGCTAAATAAAATTGTGATGGCCAAGAAGCCATCAATTGGTTTTGACCTTCTATATCGTACCGGTTTATTAAAACACTTCTTCCCCCAATTTGTAAAACTAGCAGGTGTAGAATATATAGACGGTAAAGGACATAAGGATAACTTCTATCACACGCTGCAAGTTTTAGATAATGTCGCCGATCGTAGTGATAGCTTATGGTTGCGTTGGGCAGCTATATTACATGATATCGCTAAGCCACCTACCAAACGTTTTGACAAAGAACATGGATGGACATTTCATGGGCACGATGCTGTTGGCGAGAAGATGACCCCTAAGATATTCAAGCAGCTTAAACTACCGCTAAATGACAAGATGAAGTATGTAGCTAAACTTGTAGGGCTGCACCTTCGTCCTATTAGCCTTACTAAAGCTGACATCACAGACTCTGCAATGAGAAGACTATTATTTGATGCAGGAGATGACTTGGAGGATCTAATGATACTTTGCGAGAGTGATATAACATCGAAGAATAAAGCAAAAGTTGCTCGCTATCTAGAGAACTTTGAGGCTGTAAGGGCTAAGCTAAAAGAAGTGGAGGAAAAGGACAAGATCCGCAACTGGCAACCACCTATAGATGGTGCAGAGATAATGGAAACATTCAATCTTAAACCATCTAGAGAAGTGGGTAAAATAAAAACAGCAATAAGAGAAGCGATCTTAGATAACGATATAGATAACACTCGTGATGCTGCTTATGATTTCATGTTAAAAACAGCTGCAGAAATGGGCATTAAGCCTACAAAGAAACAAGAATGACAATTCTTGTTTTACCATATCTACAAATAACTAAAAGGGCTGCAATATGCAGCCCTTTTAATATTATATGTGATTACTAAAGTAGTTCTTAGTAGTCAGTTTCGTTTGGAGTCCAGTTAACCCAACCAGAAGTCCAATCAGCACCAGTGATAGCACCAACACCTTTTGTTGCAGCTTTACTACCAGCTTTTGGAGCAAAGTTAGGAGCAGTAGTGTTGAATGGATCAGTAAGACCCGCATCATCAGCGCTAGCAAGAGTCTCACAACCATCAGCAGTAGCTTTAGCTTCTACATCAGCGTTAGTTTGACCACCGCTACCTTCTTTAGTTTTGTAAGGAGCAGTAACCGCGTGTACAAGGTTGTTAGTAAACTTAGAAGTACCAGCGAAATACTTATCAACTGTACCAGCAGACTCTGTAGAGAAACCACCTTTCATGTGACCGATGATGATAGACTTATCAACTTCGAACTCAACATTTCTTCTCCAACGGTTACCTAGGTTGTGGTTAGCTTGAGTGTTGCTAGCGTTGTTAGGACCTACCATTGTGAAGTTAGAAAGCTTAGGGTGTGTGTTTGGAGTAGCTGTAGTACCAGAACCATCGTTATCAGCCTCGATACCGTTTGATGCATCACCAGGATCAGCAAACTGAGGGTGTTTGAAAGATATAGCGTTTGTGATAGAACCTCTGTAACCATAATCGAAATCGAAATCGTCATCAGAAGTAGAGAAAGCGATCATATTCTTACAGTTAACAGTACCACCGAAGAATTCGAAAGCATCATCGTTACCGTAAGAAACCATTACGTTCTCAACAGTAGTACCTGCACCTACACCACCGAAAGAGATACCATTGATCTCAGAACCCGGCTCAGATGCAATACCTGCGAACTCAACACGTACATATTTAAGTACACCAGAGTTATCGTTATCATCAGTACCACCATATTGTCTACCAACACCACCTTCGATAGTAGGCTCAGTAGAACGGTTAGTAGTAGCTTTACCTAAGATAATGATACCACCCCAGTCACCAGGACGACGCTGTCCTTTAGGCTGACCAGAAGTGAAAACAATAGGATTAGAAGCATCACCTTCAGCCATGATCTTAGCACCACGCTCAACGATCAAAGCACCTTTATCTACGATATCACTTTTGATAACGCAACCAGCAGGAATAGTAAGTGTCGCACCATCCTCTACATATACATAACCTTCAAGAGTCCAAGTTTCAGCAGTCAACATTTTATCTTCTGTGATCGTACCTTTTAGTACGTTAGTTGGTGTTGGCTCAGGAGTAGTTCCTCCACCGTTGTCATCTTTACCACAAGAAGCAGCACCCAATGCTAGTGCACCTGCTAGCGTAAATGAGAATAATTTTTGAAATTTCATAAAGTAGTTGTTTTAAAATTTGAAGCAAATGTAGAAGGCGATTGTTACGGCTATTTTACCTCAGGATTAACTATATGTTAAGAGTGCTACCTTATAGGGTAGCACTCTTATATAAATAGGTATGTATGTTATTCTACTTGAACAAATTGTAAGTAAAACCAAGACTAACACCTGTACCCAAACGGTATTGTTGGAATATTAGATCATCATCGGTACCTACTACTCTATCACCTTTCTGATAGCCAGATTTTTCTGCGGTTTGGTTCCAGTAGAATGTGTAAGGTGAGTTCAGTAGATCAGATACAGTAAGCTTAACCTCACCTCTACCCTTCATTACACTTTTACTTACCTGTAGATCCACAACATTTCTTCCGTTCTCCCATGTAGTAGCTATTGCAGCATTACCAACAATAGAGATACGCTCACCAATTCTATTATAAAGAGCACTAAATGCCCACCCATTATTCGTGTTGTATAGCATTGATAAGTTAACGATATATGGTGATTGTCCTTGCAGTGGTCTTTCAGCCGTAGTTCCCGGTATCACCACAGTACCTGTATAGTTTGTTGTGTTAACTCTTGAATATATATAAGTAAGGTTTGCACTGAATATCAACCTATCTAACCAGTCTTGACTTCCAAGGAAGTTTAATTTCTTACGAATATCAAACTCTATACCTGCTGCATAAGCAGACTGTGCATTGTTGTAGCCAAATATAAAGAAGTCAAGATTAGTTTGAGGATCTAAAACTACCTCTATTGGGTTTTTAAAGTCTTTATAGAACAAACCAATAGTTATCGCCTCACCCGGAGTTGGGTATACTTCATACCTAAGGTCAAAGTTTGTTATGTTACCTCTATTTAAATCTGGATTACCTACTATAGACCATAAGTTTTCAAAATCAGTAAATGCAAATGGGGCTATTTCTCTAAACTCAGGTCTGTTAACCGTTCTTGAAACACCTAACCTGATCTTTGAATTTTCATTCACATCATATGTAACGTTAAGTGATGGTAGAATGTCTGTAAACACATCGGTCTTATCGATCTCTGCACCAGACCTATCAAAAGCTTGTAAGTTTTGAGAATAAGATTCAACACGAACACCCCATATAGCACGCCATTTACTAGCAAACTGATTATCTAGCATAATGTAGCCGGCATTTAAAAGTGCACTTGCTTCATACTTATCCGTCTTATTTGTATTATCATCTATAGAATATCTACCTGCACCAATATTATCTGTAGCAAAGATCTGATCAACAGGCAAAGCTGTAGCACCCGGAGTGGTAGGTATATCAATTTCGTATTGCAACACTCTTGCGCTAAAATCTCTCATTTTATACGAACCAAGGTATCCTGCTTTTAATGTTTGCTTTTTACCATTGATCTCAAATGGGTGTGTTACATTAAAGCTACCACCAAAGTTATTATCCTGCTGATCACTGAAAAATCTTCTACTGTTTCTATCAACTAGTTTAAAAGTCGTATCGTTCGGGTTCAGCACCACTTGACCATCATCAAAAGTAATAGGACGACCATAATATGCTGTTCTTAGGTCGGTCTGCTTAGCTTGCATACTAGAGTAGTTCAAGTTCCAGTCTACTTGAAGTCCGTCATCCTTACCTATAGAATGCTTTCCTTGTAGCTGAGCATTATATATTTGACGATCAGAAGGCACAGTTGAATACATTTTTATTTGCTGTAAACTACTTGTTGAAAAACCATTACGCTCATAATATGTAGACTCATATATCTTATTAAAAAGGTTCTTGAATGTAATTTTAGAACGTCCTTTTACATAAGCGAAGTTTGCAAGAGCCGCCATATTTGAATTATACCTATACTGCGTCTCTCCCGATTGAGAGCTAACAGTACCAATCTCATATTTACCTCTATCAAAGTTTGAAGCTATTTTTTGGCTACTACCATAAGTTACGCCAAGTATAGTACCAAACTTTGCTCCATTCTTAGCCTTAAAGCTTTTCCCATAAGAAGCTTGAAGAGAAGGGTTAGGCAATGCAGTAGTTGTATTAACTTTATAATTGTTAGGCAGTTCTTTAGCAGCAGCTATTTGCTTGTCTCTGCTCATTAAACGATAATCTGCAGGAGTCTCACCAAAAGAAGATGGTAGATCATGATCACTATTTGGGAATGCAAATGCAGCACCACCCGGCATATCATTAGACTTAAAATCCTTAAAAGTAGATTGTGTATTATATGAAGCTCCTATTCCTATATTAAAGAAGTCCTCATCAGGAACATCTTTTGTAAGAACCTGAACAACACCACCTGCAAAATCACCGGGAAGATCAGGAGTTGCTGTCTTACTAATGATCATGTTATCTATAAGATTAGAAGGAATGATATCGAAAGAGAATGCCTTTCTATCAGGCTCCGTACTTGGCATCAGTGCACCATTTACCATTGCCATGTTGTATCTGTCATTCAAACCTCTGATCACAACATATTTATTATCCTGCACACTAGCACCACTTACACGCTTCAGCACCTCACCGGTACTACGGTCAGGAGAGCGCTTAATGATATCTGCAGATATACCACTTGAAAGAGATTGGCTATTGCGCTGATCAATATATAACGCAGCAACTGTTTCTCTGTTTCTTGTGGTTTTTACTACTACTTCTTCTAAATTGTTATTAGCAGATATGCTCATAGCAACATTCGTCTCAGTCACCGAGTTATCTTTCACAACAATTCCTTCTACTATCTTGTTATCATATCCAGGATACTTTACCTCGATAGCATATGTACCCGGGGCTACCTCTAGGTCATATCTACCATCGATGTCTGTGATCGTACCATTGGCAGTACCTTGTACTACTACTACGGCATTAATAACGGCATAACCCGTTTTTTCGTCAGAGATCTTACCTGCGATCTTTCCCTTACCGAACGATTGGGTAGCTAGAAAGACAAATGCAAACAATAAATATACAATACGCATAACTATAACTGCTAATTTGGTGCAAAAGTCCGCTTCCAATATTAACGATGTGTTTACTTAATGTTACGCCTATGTTACTC
>CAZPDA010000064.1:0-14043 GCA_964585115.1 uncultured Flavipsychrobacter sp. | reverse complement strand
GCTCACTAGTAGGGAGTATTTTATTTGCATCAATTTTAGTTATTGATCATTCTTATTCCATGTTTCACGTGGAACTTATTTTCTTTTAATTTTGTTATTTAATGATCGATATAGCTTTATAGGGATAAGCTGTTATACTTTATAAGCTTTGTTCGTACCTTTGCAACTTATGTTTCCAGAATACGATGTTATTGTTGTAGGCGCAGGTCATGCTGGTTGTGAGGCTGCTGCTGCTGCCGCTAATATGGGTTCTAAAACCTTATTAGTAACTATGAATATGCAGACCATTGCACAGATGAGTTGTAATCCTGCTATGGGTGGTATAGCTAAAGGACAAATAGTACGAGAGATTGATGCACTTGGTGGTTATAGCGGAATTGTTACTGACAAGAGCATGATACAGTTTCGTATGCTTAATAAGTCTAAAGGACCAGGTATGTGGAGTCCTCGTACTCAGAATGACCGTATGGTATTTGCTAATACATGGAGAGAAATGCTGGAGCAGACACCTAATTTAGACTTTTGGCAGGATATGGTTAAGGAGCTTATCGTTTCACGTGGAACAGTGAAAGGTGTTAAGACAGGAATGGGACAAGAAATTTACGGTAAAACTGTTGTGCTTACTAATGGTACTTTCCTTAATGGTGTGATACATGTTGGTGAAAAGCAGTTTGGTGGAGGTAGAATGGGTGAAAAAGGGGCTGTAGGTCTTACAGAGCAGTTAGTTTCTTATGGTTTTGATAGTGATAGGCTTAAAACGGGTACGCCACCAAGAGTAGATGGTCGCTCTTTAGACTATTCTAAGATGGAAGTACAGGAAGGTGATAAGGATATTGTAGGTTTTTCTTACTTAGATGTAGAGAAGATAAAGCCTGAACTACAAAGATGTTGCTGGATAACCTATACTAGTCCTGAAGTGCACGACCTTTTAAAGACTGGTTTTGAACAATCTCCTATGTATCAAGGTAGGATAAAAGGTAGCGGACCTAGATATTGCCCTAGTATAGAGGATAAAATAAGCAGATTTGCTGAGAGAGAACGCCATCAGTTGTTTGTAGAACCTGAAGGTTGGAATACTGTTGAGATATACGTTAACGGTTTCAGTACTTCATTACCTGAAGAAGTTCAGTTCAATGCCCTAAGAAAAGTACCTGGCTTCGAGAACTGTAAGTTCTTCCGTCCTGGCTATGCTATTGAATATGATTATTTTCCACCAACACAGCTTAAGTTTACACTAGAGACCAAGCTAGTTAAGAATCTATTCTTTGCGGGACAGATAAATGGTACTACGGGTTATGAAGAAGCTGGTTGTCAAGGTTTGATGGCTGGTATTAATGCACATAGAGCAGCTATTGATGAAGAACCAGTAGTATTGAAGCGTAGTGATGCTTATATAGGTGTGCTTATAGATGACCTGATAAACAAAGGTACAGACGAGCCATACCGTATGTTTACTAGTAGAGCTGAGTTTAGAACTCTATTAAGACAAGATAATGCTGATATACGACTTACAGCATTGGGACATAAACTTGGTTTAGCAAGTGATGAGAGGCTAGAAAAGGTGAATAAGAAAATAGAGAATGTAGAGAAGGTGAAAGAAGTATTAGCTGATTTCCCTATTGATATAGATACAGGTAACCAATTCCTAGAGAAAATAGGTTCTTCTCCACTTAGTGAGAAGGTTAGAGCTAAAAAGCTATTGCTTCGTCCCGGTATAAATATAGAAATGCTACGTGAAAATATATCTGGTTTGAAGGATGCTTTAGGTACTGATGACAAGCTAGAGCTAGAGCAGGCTGAGATACAACTTAAATACGATACCTATATAGCTAAAGAAAGAGAGATAGTAAGTAAAATGGCTTCTTTAGAAGATCTTACGATCCCTGATGCATTTGATTACCAAAAGCTTACAGCACTTTCTACTGAAGCTAGACAAAAGCTAGAGAATATAAGACCTAAGACACTAGGACAAGCAAGTAGAATAAGCGGAGTCAACCCTAGTGATGTGCAGATACTAATGGTGTACATGGGTAGATAGTATATGGACGTAAGAGATACTATATATAGATACTGTAGTTATCAGGAGCGATCGCATAAGGAAGTGAGGAATAAACTCTATGAACTTAAGTGTACTACTCCCGAAGTAGAAGAGATGATTGCAGAGCTTATAGAAAAGGATCTTTTAAATGAAGAGAGATATGCAAGAGCAATAGCTCGTGGAAAGTTCCACATGAAACATTGGGGCAGACAAAAGATCATCTATCAGTTAAAACAGAATCAAGTATCAGAATATTGCATCAAAAAAGCACTAACTGAAATAGATGAGGAAGAATATTATCAGACGATGGTTAGACTAATAGAGAAAAAACAAGATAGCTATAAAGGTGTGGGCCAGAAAGATTATATGGTAAAGAGTAAGTTGCTAAAATATCTTGTACAAAAGGGCTATGAGTATGGTATAGCTAAAGACGTAATTAACGAAACATTTAATAATTAGTTGAACTTGTGTCTACATAAATGCGTTATATTTACATAAACCGATACAGATGGTTCAGCAGATAACAGAAGGAGTAAGTATAACGGTAGAAACTTTTTATCAACCCGATGAATCTAATCCTATAAATTCTGAGTATTTATTCGCTTATAGAATAACTATTGAGAACAAGAGTTCTGTACCTGTTCAGCTACTTCGTAGACATTGGTACATAGTAGAAAGTAATGGTACTAAAAGAGAAGTAGAGGGAGAAGGTGTAGTTGGTGAGCAGCCTATATTACAACCGGAAGAAAGTTATCAATATATATCTGCCGCTAATACTAGGTCTGATATTGGCAAAATGTACGGATCCTACCAAATGGAGAACTTATTCAATAAAACACTGTTTACTGTAACTATTCCTGAATTTCAGCTGACAGCACCTTTTAAAATGAATTAGTTCTGTGTTATTTAAAAACACAGTTCTTAGCAGTCCACCACGGATGCACTTCATAAGATAACCAACCCGCAGCTATCATAGGATCTGACTTAAGGTCTGCTATTACATCTGCTTCATTTTCGCTATCAAAAATAAATATACCTCTCCAGTCTCCATCATCCCCAAAAGGGCCTGCTACTAGTATTTTACCTTCTTTTGCTAATCGATTAATATTATTAAGGTGAGCTGTTTGCAGCCTGTTTATTTCTGTAGTATCTTTTATTGAACCTCTTTTATCTCCTTTCTTGAGCATAACAAAATAGTACTGCTTTAGATCGTAACCCTCTTCTGTAGGAGTATTATCAGAACTAGTTTGTGCATTACATATTATAGGTAATGAGAATATGAATATAAAGAAAAGCTTTATCATAACATTATATTATTAAATCAATTTCATAACTGTACAAATATAATATTTACGTACCTTTGCGCGAATTTTCGATAGACCTGTGGTCTGTCGCTCAAACTAAAGGAAATACATGAACATTCGTAACATTGCCATTATCGCGCACGTTGACCATGGCAAAACAACATTAGTAGACAAGATATTGCACACTACTAAGGTTTTTCGTGATAATCAGGAGACCGGTGAGCTAATAATGGACAACAACGATCTTGAGCGTGAGCGCGGGATCACTATCTTCAGTAAGAACGCGTCTGTTACTTATAAGGATATTAAGATCAATGTAATTGATACTCCGGGTCACGCCGATTTTGGTGGAGAGGTAGAGCGTGTACTAAAAATGGCTGACGGTGTTATTTTGTTGGTAGATGCTTTTGAAGGGCCTATGCCACAAACAAGGTTTGTACTACAGAAAGCATTACAACTTGATCTACACCCGATAGTTGTTATAAACAAAGTAGATAAACCAAACTGTCGTCCTGAAGAAGTGCACGATGCAGTTTTTGAATTATTCTTCCAGCTAGATGCTACAGAAGAGCAGTTAGACTTCCCAACATTATATGGTTCTTCAAAGCAAGGTTGGTTCAATACATCATTAGACCAAACAGAAGATATTACAGCTCTACTAGATACTATACTTGAAAAAGTGCCTGAGCCAAAAGTAGATGAGGGTACACTTCAAATGCAGATCACTTCACTGGACTTCTCTAGCTTCCTTGGTAGAATAGCTATTGGTAAAGTGAGCAGAGGTTCTATAAAAGAAGGGCAGCCTGTAATGCTATGTAAGGCAGATGGCACTACTGTACGTAATAAAGTGAAAGAGCTTTACGTATTTGAAGGTATGGGTAAGAAGCGTGTAGATGAAGTTTTTGCAGGCGACCTTTGTGCTGTAGTAGGTATGGAAGGTTTCCAGATCGGTGAAACAATTGCTGATATAGACAACCCTGAAGCACTGGAGGTGATATCAATAGATGAGCCTACAATGAACATGCAGTTCAGTATTAACAACTCACCATTCTTCGGTAAGGAAGGTAAGTTCGTTACCAGCCGACATATAAGAGACAGACTAACAAAAGAGCTAGAGAAAAACTTGGCACTACGTGTTGTAGATACAGATGATGCTGATAAGTTCTTAGTATATGGTCGTGGTATCATGCACTTGAGTGTATTGGTAGAGACTATGCGTCGTGAGGGTTATGAGTTGACCGTTGGTCAGCCACAGGTAATTACTAAAGAGATAGATGGTCAGAAATGTGAGCCATATGAGAATCTAGTGGTAGATGTACCAGCTGAGTATAGTGGTAAAGTGATAGACCTAGTAACACAGCGTAAAGGAGAGATGTTGGTAATGGAAACAAAAGGTGAAATGCAACATCTTGAGTTTGAAATACCTGCACGCGGTATGATTGGTCTTCGTTCTCAAATGCTGACAAATACTGCAGGTGAGGCTGTAATGGCACACCGCTTCAGTGAGTACAAACCGTGGAAAGGAGCTATCCCAGGTAGGAACAATGGTGTATTGGTCTCTAAATTTACAGGAACATCAACTCCATACTCTATAGATAAACTACAGGATAGAGGAAACTTCTTTGTAGATCCGGGAGAGGAAGTATACACAGGTATGATCGTAGCTGAGAATATCAAGCCGGGCGACCTGAATGTAAACATCGTAGAAGCTAAGAAGCTAACTAACCACCGTGCTAGTGGTAGTGACGATGCAAACAGAATTGCTCCGAAGATAGAAATGAGCCTTGAGGAGTGTATGGAATACATTCAACAAGATGAGTGTATCGAGGTAACTCCTGAGAACATCAGACTTCGTAAAATACTACTGAACGAAGAAGACAGGAAAAAGTTCCAAAAGATGCTAACATCTCAAGCATAATATACGTCTTATATTAATATTATATATTTAAGCAGGTGTTTATCACCTGCTTTTTTTATACATAAAAAAAGGTTAGAGCATGTTGATAATATGTTAATTTTTTTTACTTTGGTAGTAGTATTAAAATTCCCTTAAAGCAACTCGTTTTGAAAAGACAGATACTCTTTATTATACTCCTTTTTTCTGCTTTGTTTATCAATAAAACTGAAGTAAAAGCAAGCCATGCTGCAGGTGGTGAGCTCATTTATGAATGGATAAGTGATTCTACCTACAGGTTTATCTTTAAGTTTTATAGAGATTGTGGAGGCTCTCCCGAGCCTTTTTCTGTTCAGATGTGTTACTCTAATGGTTGTAATAGCACTACTGGTAATATTATATTGCAGAAAATGTCCTCTATACCTACAGGTAGTAATGGGCAGCAAGTATCTACAGGTTGTGCCAATAATAAGAACACTTGTGATAGTCCTCAGTCTAATATTCCCGGATATAGAGAATGGTGGTATTCAAATACATTAACGCTACCATCGAGATGTGCAAGTTGGAAATTCTATTCTTATGTGCCGGTTAGAAACGCTTCTCAAAACCTACAGGGTACTCCTAACTTTTATGTAGAGGCTACATTGAATAATGTAGTTGCTCAAGGAAACTCTTCACCAACCTTTTCTGTAAAGCCTGTACCTTACGTCTGTATCAACCAGCAATATAATTATAATAATGGTGGCGTGGATCCCAATAATGACTCTATGGTATTTGAGGTATTAAACCCTCTAACCGTGGCAACGGGCTGCGGTAATACAGGTACTAACGTAGGCTTCCAGACAAAATCACCAGTATTAAGTATTCCTTCTAACCCATTCCAGACAAATAATACATTTCAGATTAGTTCTACTTCAGGTCAGTTATCATTTACACCATCAGAGCTTGGTTCACAAACTGTATCTGTAAGAACAAAAGAATATAGAAACAATGTATTGATAGGATCTGTAATGCGTGATATACAGGTGCAGGTGATACAATGTGTGACTACTACACCTACCGTTAATACCGACCCAACTACATTAACAGGCTCGCAATTCATTAATGGCCAGGTAGTAGGTTGTGCTACAAAACCATTTACCTTCTGTTTTGATGTAAAGTCCTCTGACACAGATGCTGTATTAGTAGTAACGGATAACCATACTGCATCTGCTCCGGGGTCTGCTGTTACATATACTAATGTGGGTGAAGATTCCGTAAGAGGTTGTTTCTCATGGACACCAGGCTCTACTGATACAGGTACAAGGGTTTTTGCGGTAACCGTAAAAGATTCTAGCTGTGCTACTGGTGGAGTGCCTATTACACAAACATTCTTAGTACCAATGTATGTATGGGCGGTTACTAAAGCTATAAAAGATACTTCTATATGTATTGGCGATTCTGTACAGCTAAATGCTGTAGGTGGTACAGGTTATTTATGGTCTGTGATATCAGGTTCTAGTAATTCTCTGAGTTGTTTAGCGTGTAAAGATCCGATAGCATATCCTAATGTGACAACGACCTATTCGGTCACCTCTAATAGTAGTCCGTTCTGTAATCAGAATGTGGATACAATAACGGTCACAGTCAAAAATCCACCATCTCCGGCAATAGGTAGTAATACACCTGTATGCCCTGGTGGTACAATAAACTTAACATCCACGCCAGCATCATCTGCAACAGCTTTTGAGTGGCTGGGGCCTAATAGCTTTACATCAGGTTTGCAAAACCCTTCTATCAGTAATGCACAGATAGCTAACGGTGGTGTATATGCAGTAAGGGCTGTAATTGATGGGTGTACTACATCCTATTCATCTACAAATGTGTTTGTTGGCTATCCTAATGCTCCTACTGCAGGTAGTAATAGTCCTGTATGTGAAAACACACCGATTAACCTTACAGCATCATTCATTAGTGGAACAGTAGTGTATAGCTGGACAGGTCCTAATGGATTTACATCTACACAACAAAACCCTACAATTGCTAGTGCAAGTCCTTCAGATGCAGGAGTTTATAAAGTCAAGGCAGATGTAAATGGGTGCCCTTCCTTCTTTGACAGTGTAACAGTTGTAGTACATGATGCTCCTGATACTCCGGTTGCTAATAGTCCTATTACCTACTGTCAAGATGTAATGGCATCAGCTCTTACCGCTACTGGTTCAAACCTGAGATGGTATACTGTACCGACAGGTGGTATAGGTTCTACAATAGCACCTGTTCCGTCTACCGGTAATCCGGGCACTACTACTTATTATGTTACACAAACGGATAATAATTTTTGTGAAAGTGATAGAAAAGCAATAAATGTTGTGGTATTAGCAAAACCACAAGCACCACAGGTAAGTCCTATTATATATTATTGCCAGACAGATACACCATCTCAACTTGTAGCAAATGGTACAAACCTTAGATGGTATACTTCAGCATCAGGTGGTACAGGTAGTACCACTGCTCCTACACCAAGTACTGCTAATCCTGGTACTACGAATTATTATGTAAGCCAAACAGATGGTAGTGGCTGTGAGAGTGATAGAGTCCAAATAGCGGTAGTTGTAATAGCGAAACCAAGTAAACCGATTATTAACTCGCCGGTAAACTATTGTCAGTTTGGACCAAATAACCCACCGTTAAATATATTTGTAAACGGTACTAACATAACCTGGTATACGACTCCGACGGGTGGAGTTGGTACTAATACAACTCCTATAGTCAATACTAATACCGTTGGTACAACTACATTTTACGTTACACAAACAGCAAATACATGTGAGAGCATAAGAGGAGCATTGGTTGTAAACGTAATAGCTAAGCCACAGCCTCCGACTGTTAGTGATACTTCTTTCTGTCAATTCTCTACAGCAGGTAGCTTAACGGCTAACGGGCAGAACCTATTATGGTATACCTCAGCCACAGGCGGTACGGGTAGCAGTACGGCACCTGTTCCATCTACAAATAATATTGGTATAACAAGATATTATGTAAGCCAAACTATAAATGGCTGTGAAAGTGATAGAGATTCGATAGATGTACAAATAAAGCCTCTACCTATTGCTCCGCAAGGGTTAGATGTTAGTTATTGCCAATTCGATAACCCTACTCCGCTATTGGCAGCAGGTAACAGTTTGAAATGGTATACCGTGCCTATAGGTGGCACTGGCGTTACGACTCCACCAATACCATCAACAGCAGTTGCAGATACATTTAATTGGTATGTAAGCCAAACTGAGAATGGATGTGAAGGACCGAGAGATACGGTAACAGTTATTGTTAAGCCACAACCTCTTCCACCTACAGTTAGTAATATAGAGTATTGTTTAGGAGTAACAGCATTACCATTAACAGCTACTGGTCAGAACTTATTATGGTATACTTCAGCAACAGGTGGCACGGGTAGCAGCACAGCACCTACCCCATCAACTAGCAGTGTAGGTACTAATTCATTCTACGTAAGCCAAACTGTTGATGGGTGTGAGAGCCGAAGAGCTATACTGTTTGTAGAAACTGATACAATAGTAACAGCCAGAATAGTATTTAGTAAGCAGCCTATATGTGAGGACGACTCCCTAACTATAACACATATAGGTGCAGTACCTGATAGTAGTACTTTTATTTGGACATTTGGTGGCGGAACGATTTTAGAAGGTGATAGTGCAGGTCCGTATAGAGTGAAATGGGATACAGCAGGACAAAAAACGGTGACTTTATTTGCAAATAGGCAAGATTGTAAAGCAACGGATACACAATCCATATATGTATTGCCAGTGCCAGAAGTAGGGTTTGACATCGTAGCAGAAGCATGTATAGACCAAGAGGTAATAGTGATGGCAGATAGTGGCTTAAAAGATGTTGGAACTTATAATTGGGCTACAAGTGATGGTACTAGAGTAGATAGTACATCAAATAGTTATACCCTAAAATGGTATACTGCCGGCATAAGGTATGTTTCACTACGTACAATGTCTGACACAGGTTGTATCTCAGAAGTTGTTACTGATACAATTAATATTCGACCATATCCAATAGCAAGTATTGATAGTGCTGATGAATATGATCTTTGTATTAGGAACTACATATCTCTTACAGCAAAAAAATATTCAGGTTATCAGTATTTATGGGAGCCACAATCTTATTTCTTAAACAACGATAGTAATGAAGTAACGGCAAGGATACCTAGTGGCGGATATGTTGTACTTAATGTCATTGACGATATAGGATGTACGGGTAAGGATAGTGTATATGTAGATGTTCATTTATGTTGCGAAATAAATATGCCAGATGCATTTTCACCTAACGGAGATGGAAGAAATGATAAATTCAGAATTATTAGTGGAGGAAGTCATACTGTCAAGTCATTTATTATTATGAATAGATATGGTCAAGTAGTATTTGAAACAAAAGATCAGAATGAGGGTTGGGATGGTAGATTTAATGGCGTAGCGCAAGATCTTGGAACGTATATGTACTATATTAAATATACTTGTAATGATGACAATGCACATAACACGATCGAGAAGAAAGGTAGTGTTACTTTAATACGTTAGTACGAGTATAAAAAAATGACTGCTATATGAAATTTACAACATCCAGCAGCTATTTTAATATATAAATTACTTAGCGGTTACAAACCAATGTAATTTGTGACGCGTCTATACAGTAAATTAGCGTATTGTAAGTCGTATGCATATATATGAATAGCTCTCGATACAAAATAACCCTACTGTTATTGTGTATTTGCATGATAACCTCTATTAAGCTTTATGCTAGCCATGCGGCTGGTGCAGAGTTGATATATGAGTGGGTAAGTGGTTCTACATATAAAGTAACATATAAGTTTTATAGAGATTGTACTGGTGTTTTGGCTCCGCCATCAGTAACTATATGTATTGAAAATAGTTGTAATACATTTAGGAGTAATGTAAGGTTACAGAAAATTTCTGTATTACCGGATGGAAGAGTGAATGGTAGCCCTGTTAGTCCTGGTTGCAGTGGATACCCAACTACTTGCGAAGACAAAACTTCTTCAATACCTGGCTATGAAGAGTGGTGGTATACAGGTACAGTTACACTAAATTCACAATGTAATTATTGGACACTGTCAACAAGCATCAGTGCTAGAAACAATAGTAATAATATAACAGGAGGTAGCTTATATGTAGAAGCTACATTAAATAATGACTATGCTCAAGGTAATTCATCTCCATATTTTACGGTTAAACCAGTACCATATGTTTGTTTAAATCAACCCTATAATTTTAATAATGGAGCTGTAGATGACGATGGTGATTCTTTAACATTCGAGGTAATAAATCCTAATAAAGCAAACACTAATTGCCCTCATATTCCTAGTACTGTTGCATACCTTTTTGCTAACCCGTCGTATAATCTTAATAATAACCCTATACAAACCAATAATTCATTCACTATTGATAACCTAACTGGTCAGATGACCTTTACACCCACATTACTAGGTCCTTCAACATTAGCTATTAAAGTAAATGAGTATAGAAATGGAGTAAAAATAGGAAGTGTTGTAAGGGATATCCAGATTCAGGTATTGGTGTGTAATAGTGTACAGCCATCAATTGATTTACAACCAAGCACATTAGTTAATGATACTATAATAAATAATAGAGTAGAAGGTTGTGAAGAAGTTCCCATGAATTTTTGTTTTGGTATTACTTCTCCTGATACTGTGGCAGTATTAGTTCCAGATGATAATCATAGCTCTGTAGCTCCAGGATCTAATGTTACATATACAGGCTCAAAAACTGATACTGTAGAAGGTTGTTTTTCTTGGACGCCGCCAAAAGGCTCTTCAGGTTTAAAAGTGTTTGCTGTATCTGTTAAGGACTCTACATGTAGACCTCCTGGTATATTATTTTCTCAAACACTATTAATACCTATATATATACGCCCTAAGTATAATATGGTAGTTGATACTACAATTTGTAAGAAAGATTCAATACAGTTAATAGTACCTGTAGGCAATGTACATATATGGTCGGCTTTGTCCGGAGGAAGTGGTGTATCATCTTTAAGTTGTAATAATTGCAATGCTCCTTATGCACGACCACTTAGTACCACAACATACATCGTTGAAACAGATTATAGTAAATTCTGTGGTCAGAATATTGATACGGGTACAATAACAGTGAGACCTCTACCTCCATCTACGGTCGCTTCTTCAAATGCTCCGGTATGTGAAACAGACACTTTAAAACTTGAAGGGCAAATAAGGTCAAATATATTAGGCTATGAGTGGGAAGGTCCTGATAATTATTATAGCATAGACCGGATATCCGTAATCCCTGATATGGCTATTAAAAATCAAGGCTATTACTATCTGTGGACAACAGATGGAGTGTGCCGTTCTGATGCAGACTCTATATATGTAAGAGTAAAAGAAACACCTGATACTGCCACAATTTCAAGTAATACACCAGTATGTGCAGGAGACACATTAATGCTCTTCAGCACAAATACTGATAGTACAATCAATATTCATTGGATAGGTCCTTATACTTTTACAGCAGTGCATAATAACCCTACTATACAAAATGTGAGTATAGTATCGGCAGGTAGGTATTATGCTATTACCGAAAAGGAGCAGTGTTTCGGAGATACAGTATATACGGATATTGAGATAAATCCTCAAGTGTTTGCATTGATAGAATCTTCAGCAGGTGAGATATGTCAGTACGATACGATTATAGTAAAGAATATAGCAGGTAACAACCCCGAAGAAGCACAGTTTTTATGGGAGTGGAACGATGGTAGTACTGTAGGTAAAGGTCCGCACACAATTCAGTGGCTTGATAATAAAAAAGAAGGAAAGGTATATCTAACTGTTACTAACCTGAATTGTAAAGCAGTAGATAGTCAAACTATCACTGTTAATCCATCACCTGATGATGATTTTAGTTTTGAACAAAATGCTTGTGTAGATAAAGCGATCACTTTAGAAGCGATTAGGGATTATGATCTGGAATATCATTGGGATTTTGACGGAGGACTTATCGAAGATAGTATCACATTCAATTATTATAAAGTATACTGGACAACATCAGGTAAGAAAAAAGTAGTGTTGTATACTATATCTCCAAATGGATGTCGTTCTCTCGGCAAGGGGCAAGAGATAGATGTGCATGACAGACCAACAACAAGAATTGAAAACATAAGTAATAGAGAGATATGTAGCGGAGATAGTGTGTTATTCACTGCATATTACGATCCTACTTATTCTTACAGCTGGACACCAAAGCCCTACTTTTTGAAAAATGGGATTTATGAAGTGTATGGGGAGGTTGTAAGTTCAGACCAAATATACCTTACCGTTACAGACCAATGGGGCTGTACTGATATGGATAGTGTAGCACTGCTTACAAGACCATGTTGTAATATATCATTACCGGATGCCTTTACCCCTAACGGTGATGGTAGAAATGATCAATTCAGAATATTGACAATCGGTAATCATGATATCCAAAGCTTTAAGATCTTTAATCGTTGGGGTCAGATCATTTATAATTCTATCAACGAACACGATAGTTGGGATGGCAGGTACAAAGGGGTAGAGCAAGATATGGGCACTTACAATTACTACATTAAATATAAGTGTGCCGACGGTAATTACTACGAGAAAAAAGGTGCAGTAACACTATTCCGATAAGTATAATTATTATCAACAGAGATATAATTAATAAGGTGCATTAATTACCTATTTTTGTGTCATGAAGCATAAGTTGCAAGAGCTACTGGAAAAAAGAATACTAATGCTAGATGGTGCTATGGGCACCATGATACAGCGTCATAAACCTACTGAGGAAGATTACAGAGGCGAGCGTTTTAAAGATTGGGCGTCTGACCTGAAAGGTAATAATGATCTGTTATGCCTTACACAGCCTGATATGATCAGGAGTATCCATTTAGAGTATTTGAATGCAGGGTCTGACCTTATTGAGACCAATACATTCAATGCTAATGCTATGTCCCTTGCAGACTATAAGATGCAAGACCTGAGCTATGAGATAAATCTTGCTGCGGCAAAACTTGCTAAAGAAGCTGTAGCTCAATATAAAGAAGAGCATCCTGATGCTGAGAAGTTTGTAGTAGGTGCTGTAGGGCCAATGAATGTTACGCTATCTCTTTCTCCCGATGTGAATGACCCGGGGTATAGAGCCGTAACTTTTGATCAGGTAGCAGGTGCGTATTACGAGCAGATAAAAGGATTAGTAGATGGTGGCGTAGATGTGATACTACTGGAAACGATATTTGATACACTAAATAGCAAGGCTGCGATATATGCTTTGGATAAATACTTCAGAGATACAAAGCAGGAAAAACTACCTGTAATGATATCAGGTACTATTACCGATGCCTCTGGCAGAACATTGAGTGGACAGACACTAGAGGCTTTCTTTATATCTGTAGCGCATGCTGACCCTATATCTGTTGGGCTGAACTGCTCACTAGGTGGCCACGAGATGCGTCCGTATATTGAAGAGCTTTCTGAGTTGGCCCCATGTTTTGTAAGCTGTTATCCTAATGCAGGCTTGCCTAATGCTATGGGTGAGTATGATGAACTACCGGAGATGACAGCAGATATAATCAAAGATTTTGCAACTTCTGGTTGGGTGAATATAGTTGGCGGATGCTGTGGTACTACGCCTGAGCATATAGCTGCAATGGCAGATGTGGTAAAAAATATTGAGCCTAGAAAAGTGCCTGAATTAGCTAACGCATAAGCTAAAAACAAACTATTCATAAAA
>CAZPDA010000063.1:0-14133 GCA_964585115.1 uncultured Flavipsychrobacter sp. | reverse complement strand
ATAGTCTCTTTAATAACAGTGTTGCAATTGGTGTCTATGTAGCAGATTAGGTAACGTTATCAAATTATTAAGTTTATGTTGCCAAGTCTTACTACAATAATTAGAAGGATACTTTTGCCGCAAGTGTAAAATCAAATCTATGGGTTTATCATCTTTTGTAAAGCTATTCATGCCAAAAGACCGTGTTTTCTACGAGTTGTTTGAACAGGTAGCTGCAAATTTGACTGAGATGTCTGATGTGTTTATAGCGGCCATCAATGAAGAGGACATTAATAAGCGTATTACGCTATTGAAAAAACTTGAAGAGTTTGAACATAAGAACGATGAGGTTACTCATAGGACTTTCGTGGAGCTTGGAAGTAATTTCATCACTCCTTTTGATAGAGAAGATATCCACTATTTAGCTACAGCGCTAGATGATATAGCAGATTATATGTGGGGCTCTGCAAAGCGTATGCTAAGCTATAGCATAAATGATGTGGATGAGACTGTAATAGAGATATCAGAAGTCATCCATAAATCAGTAGCTCAGCTAAAGAAAGCAGTATATGGTCTTAGAAATATGAAAGACCTACGCTCTATTACTGAAGCATGTGTTATCATCAACAGCTTGGAGAATGAGGCAGATGACATGATGGACAAAGGTATGTTGGCACTGTTCTCAGCTAATACGGATACTGTTGAGATCATCAAGAAGAAAGACCTGTATCAGATGTTGGAGATGGTAACGGATAAATGTGAAGATGCAGCAAATGTGATCGAATCTATTATCATTAAATATGCTTAATCTGCTAACATAGCTGAACACGAATTACTGATATGGTATTTCTAATAATTATTATAGCACTCGCACTACTGTTTGATTATATTAACGGCTTCCATGATGCAGCCAACTCTATCGCAACAGTAGTATCAACGAAAGTATTGACACCATTTCAGGCGGTTGTATGGGCAGCATTCTTCAACTTTGTTGCCTTTTTCATATTTAAAGACCACGGTGTTGCCAATACCATAGCCAAAACTGTTATTGAAGACTATATTACCATGCCGGTTATCCTATCAGGATTGTTGGCAGCCATAGGATGGAACTTGTTAACATGGTGGTTCGGTATCCCATCCAGTTCCTCACACACACTTATAGGAGGGTTTACAGGTGCAGCGATTGCTCACGCGGGTACGCAGGCCATCAACCCCGATCCGATCATAAAAACAGTCGTATTCATTGTTGTTGCTCCGTTGGTAGGTATGATCATGGCATTTATCATATCGCTATGGTTCATCAATGCCTTCCGTAAAGGACCTTTGCCTAGGATCCTTGCTGTTATCATAATTACAGCATCGGTTATTACTATGGCCAAAGTACTAGAAACGGATACGCACAAGCTGTTGGGTATGAAGACCAAGAGTGAATATGTAGGTGACGGTGTAGCGATCAAAAAAGTGTCTCATAAGACCGGAGCACACAAAATGAAGCTGAAGGATGGGGACGTTATCACTAATATAGGCGACCGTACTACACACAATACTGTAGAGCTGGATAAGGTATTTAACAGTTATCATAATGGTGACCCGATCACCTATACTGTAATAAGAGATGGCTCGGAACAGCAGATCACTACCAAATATGACACAGGCTATAGCAGCAGATTGTGGTTGGTAGTATTCTATGGGCACAACTTTAAGTGGTTGCTAATGGGCTTGGTGATTATCATAATGGCATTCTTTACCATATTCTTGAATACATTGAACGTAGCAAGGTCTACCATATGGCTGAAGAGATTGCAGTTGGTATCATCAGCAGCGTTCAGTATTGGTCACGGTGGTAACGATGCTCAAAAAGTGATGGGTATCATTATGGTTACGCTTATCATATACGATGGCAACAGCATTACATCTTTCGATCAGATGCCTGTATGGGTACCGCTAGCATGTTATAGTGCTATATCATTGGGTACAATGAGTGGTGGTTGGAAGATCATTAAGACCATGGGTACGCGTATCACTAAAGTGACGCCATTTGAAGGTGTAGCTGCAGAAACTGCAGGAGCTATTACACTATTCCTTACAGCAGGTCTTAAGATACCGGTGAGTAGTACACATACTATTACAGGTTCTATTATAGGTGTAGGTGCTACTAAGCGTTTATCTGCCGTACGTTGGGGTGTTACCATCAACTTGCTGTGGGCATGGATACTTACAATACCAGTAAGTGCAGGTTTAGCAGCACTCATATACTACATCTCCAGATTGTTCGTGTAGTTGCATTAACAGATATTTAATTGTTTAAAGCGGGTAGTCCCCGCTTTTTTGGTATCTTTGAAGATTGCCTTTTTTAAAATGAACGTGTACAGATATAAATGTCTTTACCACCACTACTAAAACACATATACAACCACGGTACCGAAGAAGTAATACGGAGAGGGAAGAAGATCTTCCATACCTCCGGAGTGCAGATGATGGACGTAGATCACTTGCAAGAGCAGGTGCGTTTCAGAGTGCGCAATGATCTGTATAACAACTTTTATACGGTAACTGTAAATCGATATTTAGACGAGAACAATCTTTCTGTTCGTTGCCAATGCCCATACAATCTGGGTGAGGTCTGCCGCCACGAGGTGGCAGCACTGTTTCAGCTAAATGACATTATACAAAGCGGCTTTTTTGAAAATACGGATATAGAGTATGATCAGAAGCACACTATGGTGCGTATGCGCCAAGTGAATATGCAAATGCTACGCGTATTTGCCTCGGCAGATATAATGGAAGAAGCAGAGCGCATGGCGGATAGAAAGCAAGTGATACTGTTGGGTAAAAAGCAGGATCGGGTAGAAGCAGAAGTGCCGGATGGTGATGATACCTATAAGGTCATCATCAAGCAGAACGATGAGCGATACTTTGATACCTCTTGTAAATGTGATGAGAAAGCTCATCCATTGTGCCTGCACAAGGCGGCCGCCTTTGTTCATATCATAAAAACATTTGGTGCTCAATACTTCAATGCACTACGCAACTGGGACGACCAAAAGAACAAATTACTAGGGTTGTACGGCTACAGCCTTGATGATGATATAACGGGTAAATTCGAGTTTACTTACGAGAATGGTAAGCCATTCTTACGTGTGCTTGACCCTACGCTAAAGAAAGTAAGCAGACCCGCTTCTCAACCATCAGCTGCGCCAAGCTTCTCAACTAGCTCTGCTACTAAAAAGATATCAACAGAAACGGGTACTACCGAAGTGCTGGAAGAAAAGGCAAGACTAGGTATCGTTATTGATACCTCTGTAGATTGGTACCCTTTTGTAAATATATCGCTGGTAAGCGGAGAAACGGATGAGGACAATACCAAGTTCCTGAACGGAGTAGAGCGATTGAACCTGCAACAGTTCGTAGACCCGAGGAAGTTTGCTGATGAGGATAGAGAACTGCTGCCGATCATTAGAAAGTTTACACCGCAGGAGATACTAAAATACCTGAAGAAGAATCTACCATTCGGTGATCTTTATGATGACTATAAAGAAGTGCTGAAAGAGGTGCCTGAAGATGATGTGAAAAATCAAACTTGGGACTACCTATTACCTAAGTATCAAAAGATGCTGAACAGGTATTCGGCACACACGCTTTGTTTCTTGCAAGACTCGTCTAAGCTTTCATCTAAGAGCTTGGAGCCAGTAGAGTTTGCCATGCACCCTGTACACCCGCAGCTAAGTGTAGAGGCTACAGGTGATGGTTATAGTGTAGTGTTATCTTGGAATATAGATGACAACTACGTGCCGTTCAGCGAGGTGCAGCAATTGAACGAAGGACTGCTAGTGCACGACTTCAAGCTATATGCTGTTGCCAATAGGGAAGAGTTGTCTTTGGTACAACACTTCATGCCAAATGGTAAGCTAAATATTAGTAAAAAAGAGTGGAGCCAGTTCTTAGAAGAGAAGTTGCTAAAGTGGACCCAAGTAGTGCATGTCACTTTTGGCGAAGAGATAGTAGAACGTGTAGAGCAGGCACAGCCGGTATACAGACTATACCTAAGAGAGCGTGAGCAAACATTGATGATGAGACCTGTGTTCGTGTACGAAGGTGTAGAGGTAGAGTGGGGCTTCTTCGGAGATGTGATACAACCGCAGGATGGTGTAGTGCGTATTATAAAAAGGAAAGAAAGTGTAGAGCAGGAGTTCATACAAATGCTCCGCAATCTGCATACAGATATACAACAGAATTTAAAAGAACACTTCTTCTACATGGGTGCTAATGCAGTATTGGCACACAATTGGTTCTTCCGTTTTGTAGAAGAAATGAAGGAGTGGAATGTAGAGTTGTTTGGTTTTGAGAAACTGAATAGCCTACGTATCAATACCCACAAGCCTGAAACTAAAGTACAAGTAAGTAGTGGTATTGATTGGTTCGATGCTTCTGTAGAGCTGGTGTTTGGAGACCAAAGTGTTTCTATTACTGATGTGAAGCGAGCATTAACTCAGAAGCAGAACTTCGTGAAGCTGAATGATGGCTCTCTTGGGTTGCTGCCTGAGGAGTGGCTGAAGAAATATGCCCTATTGATAAAGATGGGGGAGAAGAATGGTAATAAGCTTAGGCTTAAGAAGTACCATTTTGGCGTGTTGGATGAGTTGCTTGCAGAGGTAGATGAAGAGACAATGCAGTTAGAGCTGGAAGAAAAGAAGCAGCAACTGGCCAAGATCATAGATAATAAAGACTTTAGCGGTATGGAACCGCCTGAGGGGTTAGACGCTAACCTCAGACCATATCAGTTGGCAGGCTTTCAATGGATCACCTTCTTGAAAGAAGCTGGCTGGGGTGGTATACTGGCAGACGATATGGGTCTTGGTAAGACAGTGCAGACCTTAGCTTTCTTCCAACATTATAAGAAGGATCACCCCAATGCTAAGTACTTGGTGGTGTGCCCTACTACTCTGATGTATAACTGGGAGAATGAGATCAAAAAGTTCACACCAGAGCTTACACATTTCATACATCATGGGCCTAAGCGTAAATCATCTATCAACAAGTTTGAGGATCATGATATTGTGATCACAACCTATGGTACGATGCGTAGCGACATTAAGATGTTGAAAGAGATAGAGTTTGATTATGTAGTGCTGGATGAATCTCAATCAATAAAGAATCCGCAATCTCAAGTAGCCAAAGCTTCATTACTACTAAATGCTAAGTATCGCTTGGCGCTAAGTGGTACGCCTGTGCAGAACAATACATTCGACCTGTTTGCACAGATGAACTTCCTGAATCCGGGTATGCTGGGTAGCAGAGAGTTCTTCATGAATGAGTTTGCTACACCGATAGATAAGTTTCAGGAGCCGGAGGTGATAGAGCAACTTAAGAAGCTTACTTATCCATTCCTGCTGAGGAGAACCAAAGAGCAGGTGGCAAAAGACCTGCCTGAAAAAACAGAAACGATACTGTATTGCGAAATGGGCAAAGAGCAACGGAAGATATATGATGCTTACCGAAACTCTTACAAATCGCAAATACTGGGTATGATACAAGAGCGTGGGCTAGACCGTTCTAAGATGCACATTTTACAAGGGCTTACTAAGCTAAGGCAGATATGTGACTCCCCGGCTATACTCAATGAGTCTGAGCGTTTTGATAACCATTCCGTTAAGTTGGATGAGCTATCGAGAGAGATAAATGAGAATACAGGAGATCATAAGGTGTTGATCTTCTCTCAATTCTTAGGAATGCTTGGGTTGATAAGAGAGGAGTTGGAAAAGAAGGGGATACCGTATGTGTACTTTGATGGTAGTACATCATCTACTGATAGAGAAAAAGCGATACAAAAGTTCCAGAAAGAAGATACATGTCGTGTATTCCTTATATCATTGAAGGCGGGTGGTATCGGTCTTAACCTTACTGCAGCAGACTATGTGTATATAGTAGACCCATGGTGGAACCCTGCAGTAGAACAACAAGCTATTGACCGTACACACCGTATTGGCCAGACAAAGAACATCTTTGCCTATAGGTTGATATGTAAGGATACTATTGAGGAGAAAATGCTGATACTACAAGAGCGTAAACGTGCGCTTGCCAGCGACCTTGTGTCTGAAGATAATGCCTTCCTTAAGAAGCTGACACAAGACGATATTGCTTTCTTGTTCAGTTAAGAGAATATCAAAAAAACTAAGACATAAAAAAAGTGAGCAACTTAATTGTTGCTCACCCAGTCTTTTATCACATCACACTGCTGATATTCAGGTGCTACTTTTATATAGTAAGTAGGTGCTTTATCATCTATCCACTCTTGCATCTTATCGCTCTTCTTCTTCTGCAATGCTGCTTGTTGTATACGGTTGTAGTCATCCGTAAGGTTTGCCTTGTGTGGTGTAGTGATATTCTTCATGTACACAATACGTGTAGACTTTTCACCACGGTCGTTGGTATATATCATTGGCTTAGAGAAAGATCCCGGCTTTAATGAGTCTACCATCAAAGCAAGTGTAGGGTCTAGCTTATCTATTTCCAATGCGGTATTACCTGTTTGAGGGTCTGCTACCATACCCCCCGTACGGTTAGACATCTCATCAGTGGAGTATTTGTTTACTGCTTCCTGAAAAGTTATCTGTCCGGTTATCAATTTAGCTCTTACGCTATCCAGTCTGTCCAATGCTTTTTGGAAGTCGCCCGTTGTACGTTCAGGGCGTATCAAAATATGGCGAACATCTGCACGGTCTCCTTTACGTTTCACCATTTGTATTATATGATAACCGAATTTGGTCTTTACAATAGGTGATATCTCACCATCTTGTAGCTTAAAGGCTGCGGTAGAGAATTCTACCACAAAACCACCATCTCTTGTCATACCCTCTATCAAACCACCATTGTCTCTACTGCCCGGGTCATCACTATAAAACCCTGCCATTACCTCAAAGCTCTTGTTGTTCTCCACTATATCCTTACGGATGCCTTCTAGCTTAGCACGTGCATAAGAGTCAAGCTCAGGACTTACCTCAGGGTCTATTACTACTTGCCCTATCTCTACTGTAGCAGGGAAGAATGGTAAGCTATCCGCAGGTATCAGCTGGAAGAAGCTTTGTACTTCTGCAGGTGTCACCTTTACATTCTGTAGTATCTCACCTTGCATACGCTCGGCGGTCATTGTCTCGCGGATGACCTCTCTATTCTCTTCTTTTAATTGGTAAATGGTTTTACCTGAAATCTCTTCCAAACGCTCTTGAGAACCATATAAGCTGATGAAATAGCGTATCCTATTGTCAAGCGTTGCGTCTACATCCTCATTCGTTATAATAACACTATCACGCTCAGCTTGCTCTACCAGCATTTTTTGTAATACCATTTGCTGTAGCAGATTGCAAGCATAGTCATCCCCAATAGTAGGATCTTGTTGTTTCATCTGCTCTATCTGAGACATGATGTCTGATTGTAGTATAATACGGTTCTTACCTACTACTGCCGCTATGTTATCTAGCTTAGTAGGTTGCTGTGCCCATGCCGGAGCCGAAAGTGTTATAAGAAATACTGCAATGAGTAGGTTAATACCTTTCTTATATGTCATGCGTTAATTATGTAAGGATGTTAGAATGGCAAAAGTAAGCTATTTATGCCCCTTTGGGGAATTACACGCTTATTTTAACGTTTATACTAATTTTTTAGCTTTAAGAAGATACCATCAACTTTTTTATCGTTGTATGCATCGGTAACGGCAGGTTGATACCTGTTCTGTTGCATCCACGATTCTATTGCAGGTATCGCATCGGGGTGGAACTTCTTCCAAGCCTCAAACTGTTGTGGGTTCTCCGTTTGTCCCAGTAGCCATTGGTTATACATATCGAAGTAGCCGTTGCGTATTAGCTTATCTTGCCTTATGAATAGGGTGAAGGGATATTGCTTAGCGTGGGTCATGGTCCAGTCCATCATAAAACGGGTGCGTAGCATGATAAGGTTCTCAATAGTAAAGCCATCGGCTACTACCAAGGCTTGCTTGATGTAGGTCTCATATACAGCCTGCTCAAAGTCGCTTGTTCTTCCATTGCTCTTTCTGCCTCCAAACTTAGGTACATCACCTGTTTGGAAGGTAGAGAATAACCTCTTATATGCAGCCATCACCATTTTGCGCGCCTCGTTAGCTCTTGGTGTATGGTGTTCCATGTTCAGGAACATCTCCCCATACAGTATCGCCCATATCATTTTGTTGGTATACATATACATATGGGTAGCATCGTAGTAGTTTACATGATACCTAGGGTCAGCTTCAATGCCATCAAGGTAAGACTCCAGCGCATATACCTTCTCGCCTTCGTTCTCGTATATCTTACCCATTTGGTTGAAGAGTATGCCTGAGTTAGGATATTGATTCAAGCCCTTCTTCAGCATATTCTTAGCCTTCTTTACATCGCCTGTAGCATCCAGCACGGTAGCCATCACCTGATAGGTCTGTGCGTCTGCCTCGTCACTTTTAATGATAGGCTCCAGTCTGTTCTTAGCTTCTTCATAATTTCCCGTCAGGTAATATGCATGAGCCAACTCTCTGTGTAGTACCACTACGTTCGGTGCCATTTTGATAGCTTGTTGGTATAGTACTATAGCTTGGTTGATGTTACCCTTGGTATGATGTTGCCTTGCTTGCTTGTAAAGCTCTTCTACCTCCGGCGTAGGCCATATGGTTTGTGCCTGAGCAGATATTGTTCCTGCTAAGGCTACGATTACGAATAGTATGTGTTTGATGTGTTTGTACATGATTCGGAATTACGGCAAAGGTATTCAGAAAAATAGCTTTTCGACAGTAGATATACCATTTATTCTTATTTTTATCTGTTGCCTTTAACATTTTATTATTAAGCCCTAATGGGTTTCCATCGTTTTTGCTGTTAATTTGCAAAAGTGAAACATGTCATCGCGTACATATTTATATTGATCTTTTCCTTTCAGGCTTTGCCTGTGCAGCAATTGGGCAAGCTGTTGTTCAAAAAATGTACTGTAGAGGAATGCAATATGTGTATGGAAACGGATGTAGATGACAGCTCTGAGCAAGACATCAAAAAAGAGCCAGACCCCTTCCGTTTCATGGCCGAGGAAGAACAGTCCAGAAGTTTACATTTAGCTACCGCAACCAGTGTAGCCATACAACTGTCAGAGCAATTGCCCCCACATTATGCTCCTGATATAGCCACACCTCCGCCTAATATGGGTTGATCACACAGTTACTCCCTTTTTAAAGATCCTTTATAAATACAAATCATTTTCCCCTGAGGCTTGCTAGTTATTTGCGGGCCAATATTTAATGTATGAAGAAGTTTAACTTATTCAGTAATGTGAAGAGTGATACCATGGCGGGTATCATCGTGTTTTTAATTGCCCTGCCTTTATGTTTAGGTATTGCTCAGGCATCAGGCGCTCCTCTGTTCTCCGGCCTTGTTGCAGGTATAGTAGGAGGTATAGTAGTAGGTGCGCTTAGCGGCTCTCAGCTAAGTGTTGTTGGTCCGGCGGCGGGTCTTACTGCCATCGTTCTTGTAGCCATACCCGACCTTGGTGGTTTTGAGATGTTTCTCTGCTCAGTTATTGTAGCAGGTATATTCCAGATATTATTAGGCTTTGCCAGAGCTGGTTCTATAGCCAACTATATACCTAACAGTGTAATAGAAGGTATGCTGGCAGGTATTGGTCTTACCATCATCATCAAGCAGATACCCGAAGCATTGGGGTATGATGGTAAAGGGCACGAACGTATGGTGGATGCTGACGACGGTTTTACATTAGACTATGTAACCTCGGCATTCAACCATATGGAGTATGGTGCTATTATTATCTCAGCAATAGGTTTGGCCTTGTTGATACTGTGGACCACCAGACCATTTAAGAAATTACAATTGTTGCCTAGTGCATTGATAGTAGTTATTGTAGGTACGTTTATCAATCAGCTATTCGTATCCAGCAATCCAGAGCTTTATCTAGGTGATGCGCACTTGGTAAAGATACCTGTGGCAGGAAGCTTCGAGCAATTCATAGGTCAGTTCAAAACGCCGAACTGGTCGGGATTCAGCAATCCTGCCGTGTGGCAAACAGGTGCTGTGATAGCGGCTGTTGCTTCTATCGAAACCCTACTATGTGTAGAGGCTACTGACAAGCTAGACCCAATGAAGCGATATACACCTACCAACCGAGAGCTTAAGGCACAAGGTATCGGTAATATGGTAAGTGGATTGATAGGTGGGTTACCTATGACATCAGTTATTGTTCGTTCTTCAGCTAATGTGAATGCAGGCGGTAAAACAAAGTTGTCGACAATAGTACATGGTCTTCTATTATTAGTATGTGTAGGTACGATACCTGCTATACTGAATATGATACCTAAAGCCACACTGGCAGCAATACTTATCTATACGGGCTATAAACTATGTAAGCCGTCCATGTTCGTGCGTATGTACAAAGAGGGCGGATGGTCTCAGTTCATACCCCTAGTGGTAACGACGATAGCTGTTGTAAAGCTAGACCTGCTAAAAGGTGTTGGTATAGGGTTGGCTATCAGTATATTCTTTATGCTACGTCAAAATGCCAAAATACCTTTCTACTTCAAAAGAAGAACATATAAGGGTGGTGATATAGTAAGAATAAACTTAGCACAAGAAGTATCATTCTTGAACAAGGCAAGCATCAAGCAGACACTTGAGAATCTGCCTGAGAACTCTAGCGTGGTGATAGATGCTACAAATACGGAGTATATAGATTTTGATGTGCTGGAACTAATAAGAGATTTCTATGACACCAGAGCCAGAGACAAGAATATTAAGATGTCTTTAGAAGGCTTCAAAGAGTCTTATAAAGTGCCGAAGGCATTCAAGTCAGAGCAAGAAATGCTTACAGAGGCTGCAGGTTCTGACGGTGAAGAGCCAACGGAGACATCAGGTCATTATAAAGACCTGCTTAAAGACCTGACTGGTGGTAATGCAAACAAGAATTAATATGCACAAGCAACAAATGAATGTTGCGGTATGTTAAAGGATACGTGTTGTTTTAGTATAGGGTTATAATAAAACCAAGGGCTGCTGTTTTCTAATGGCAGCCTTATTTTTTTCAATGAATTAATATGCTTTTGTGGCGCATTTAGCTAATTTTCGAATTGTTAATCAAGAACTATGGCAACAAGCAATATCAAGAAAATAGGTGTAATGACATCGGGCGGTGATAGCCCGGGTATGAACGCTGCTGTAAGAGCGGTGGTGCGTACTGCTATCTATCATGGTATAGAGGTATATGGTATCAGGCGTGGGTATCAGGGAATGATAGACGGAGACATTTATCCTATGCAGGCTATGGATGTATCTAATATCATACAGCGTGGTGGCACTATCCTTAAAACTGCCAGAAGTAAGTCTTTCCGTACCGAAGAAGGGCGAAAGCAAGCTTATGAGCAACTGCAAAAGCATGGCATAGAAGCATTAGTGCTGATAGGCGGTGACGGTACGTTTAGTGGTGCGGTGGCTTTCTTTAAAGAGTACACTATACCTGCCATAGGGTTGCCGGGTACTATTGATAAAGACCTTGCCGGTTCTGACTTTACCATAGGTTTTGATACTGCTGTGAATACTGCTGTGTCTGCTATAGATAAGATAAGAGATACTGCTGAGGCGCATGATAGATTGTTCATAGTAGAGGTGATGGGTAGAGATGCAGGATATATCGCGTTGAACAGCGGCATAGCATGTGGTGCTGAAGATATATTGATACCTGAGACGGCTACAGATATAGATGCCGTGCTACAGCGAATAGACCAAGACGAGCGCAGAAAGAAGACCGTGCATATATTGGTAGTAGCAGAGGGCGATGATTTTGGAGGTGCTAAAGACCTGTACAATAAGGTGCAGCAGCGCTTCCCATTGCTAGATACACGCATGGCGATACTCGGGCATATACAGCGTGGCGGGTCGCCTACCTTTGCAGATAGAGTATTGGCAAGTAGGTTAGGTTATGCTGCGGTGACAGGATTAGTAGAAGGTAAAACTCAAGTAATGGCGGGTATCATAAACGGAGAAGTAGTATATACTCCACTAGAGCAGGTCGTAAAAGAAAATACACCGATAAGGCAAGATATGCTGGAGATGATACACGTACTATCGGTATAAGAATATAGAACATGAGATATAGTTTAATAGTTGCAGCAGCATTGATGCTGGGTGGGTGTGGTGCAGAAGTAGAGCAGTCGGCTGCGCAACAAGTCGTGCAAACAAAACAAGAGAACAGTAACAGTCAGAGTAGAACTGCAACAATAGCGTTCTACAACGTAGAGAATCTGTTTGACACAAAGGATGACCCCAAGACAAATGACGAGAGCTTTACCCCAACAGGCTCATATAGGTATACAGATAAGGTATACAAGCAAAAGCTGAACAACATTGCCAATGCCATAGCTACTATGGAGGGCAAGGACCAGCCTGACGGACCTGCAATAATAGGGTTGGCAGAGATAGAGAATAACACTGTGCTAAAAGACCTTACTAAACAGAATGCTATAAAGGGACGAGGCTATAAATATGTATGGTACAACAGCCCTGATAACAGAGGTATAGATGTAGCTATGCTATACGACCCTAAGCAGTTCAAGGTCATCAGCTCTAAAGCATTGCCAATACGTTTTTCAGGTAAGGATAAATATGATAAGACCCGTGATGTGCTCTATGTGCATGGCGTACTGATGGGCGATACAGTACATGTATTGGTGAACCACTGGCCATCGCGAGCGGAAGGGCAAAGACGTTCAGAGCCAAAACGTGTGGCTGCGGCACAGGTGAATAAGGATAAGGTGGATGAACTACTGCGCGAGAATATCAACGCGAATATCATCATAATGGGAGACCTGAACGATAACCCCGATGATATAAGTGTAACACAGACCTTACGTGCTTACGACAATGCCTCTATTGAGAAGAAAGGTTTCTTATACGACCCATTTGCGCAGTTATATAAGTCCGGTAAGGGTACATCTGTATATCACCGTCAATGGGATATGTTCGACCAGATAATTATATCTGATGGAATGCTGCAAGATGATGGCTGGAAATTTAAAAAAGCAAAAGTGCATGATGTGAAGCTGTTGAAAGACACATACAGAGGTGTAGAAGGCTATCCTTATCGTTCTTTTAAGGGTACGCATTGGATAAAGGGATATAGTGACCACTTCCCCGTTCTGCTATACCTGAGCCGATAATTAGGTAGCAGTCGGCTATTTATATTAATTTCACACATTATAAAATGTGTTGGTACTATGAAGATCAATGAAGTGCCGCAAGACCCCAAGAAGTTCAAAGAAGGCGAAAAGCTAAAGAAACTGGTCTACGCGGTGGATAAAGAAGGGAAGTACACTGGTGTGAACTCCGCAGGATGGGAGGCAGAGAATGTAGCTACCAAGCAAGCTTGGGATGCTGTAGATGATGCACTGGCAGAAACAAAGAAAAAGGTGGAAGATGGAGAGCTAAGCCCTGTGGCATACTACATGGAAAAGTGCCTGATGGATATAGGTCTGCTGGCAAAATATGTAGGCAAGTGGAAGTGGCAGGTGAAAAAACATTTCAAACCATCCGTTTTCAATAAACTGGATGATAAAGTAAAGACCAAATACGCAGAGGTCTTTAATATAAGCTTAGATGAGCTGGTAAACTTCGGCAAACAGTAATTAGGCCGAACCCCCTAAACGAAGCAAATGAGCACAATAGATTTTAAGCATTACCAACATGCCCATTGTGAGAGTGGCGTTACAGCTAATCTGTTAAGGCATGAAGGTTTAGATATAAGTGAACCATTAGCATTTGGTATAGGTGCGGGTATATTCTTTGCGCACATACCTTTTGTAAAAGTAAGCGGTACTCCGGGGTCTACATTCCGCACATGGCCGGGAGCTATCTTCAAGCGTGTAGCAGAACGTTTGGATATAGACATGCATACACAGAAGTTCCGTAGTCCTGATGCGGCTATGAAAGCACTGGATGAGGTATTGGCAGCAGGTAAGCCTGTAGGTATGTTGAGCAGTGTATATTACTTACCTTACTTGCCCGAGGCATTCCGTTTCCACTTCAATGCGCACAATTTGGTGATATATGGCAAAGAGGGGAATGAATACTTAGTGAGCGACCCTGTGATGGAGGAAAGCGCGCG
>CAZPDA010000062.1:0-14164 GCA_964585115.1 uncultured Flavipsychrobacter sp. | reverse complement strand
TATTATAAGTAGTATGTGAATATATAGTGTAGTTTACTGCTTATCCGTCTCTTTTAGGTCGGGGGTATTCATGGTCTGTGCTACATAGTTAGATGTTCCGTGTTTCTTTCTAGCCCTTTCAGCTAATAACACTCCAATAATGATACTAGGAATGAAGAGTAGTAGATACCAATAGCTAAAGCCTGATATAGAATATAATATTGCTATGATAAGCCCTACTGCAAAGTTGGGGCTCAAGAATATCCTTAACCAATATATAGTTTCTATTACAGACCTCATTACTCATTGAAAGATAGTAAATGTATACAGACGATATTCTACTACAAACGCATTACTTAGTATTTTTTTGCTTCACGAGTTTCAATACAGGAGGGTAGCCGTACATGTTTACTGGCATGTAGATAATATTCTTTTCAAAAACCCAACTGGTATCAAAATTTACACTCTTTAATAAATCTTTATTTGGGTTAGTAATAACTACATGGTTGAAGAAAGTATCGTCTATATTTTTTTCAATAGTATCAGTACTATAAGTTGTTC
The DNA here is from genome assembly GCA_964585115.1 of uncultured Flavipsychrobacter sp. Classification (GTDB taxonomy): domain Bacteria; phylum Bacteroidota; class Bacteroidia; order Chitinophagales; family Chitinophagaceae; genus UBA5543. The sequence continues at coordinate 13,624 of CAZPDA010000062.1, read as the reverse complement.
GATATATGATCTTTAGAGTTTTGACGCTACCAATAGTATATAATAGTTCAACCGTACTATCCTTATTACTTACTTGTTCTTTTTGATATACTAACCTATCATCTACAAATACTTTTGTGCCTATATCTATATCTCTTATGTTGAAGCTTATTATTGTGTTTACGGTATCTGCAGGTATATAATATTTACTAACCGATACATGCGGTAGGTCTGAATTGAATGAAGTTATAATGAGTATTCTTTTATTTACGGTGTATGTACCTTTTCCATTATTTGTATATGTGCAACTATTCTTTTGATACTTGAACGTACCATTTTTTGCAAATGTGAAACTATAGCTATCAAATCCTGTACTGAACATATACCTACCCTTGAGTTGTGCTTCACAACAATAAGAAAGTAAGAATAACAATATAGTAGTAATGATACGCATGGTTTGTTTATCAACTAAAGATATGTCATCCTTAGGGCTCTAATGTAATGAGTGTGTATAATATTTATCATTAACCTTCCTCTGTAACGTTACACCGTTACATCCGTTACATCTACTGAGGAGAGAAGGTAAAGCTAGGCAGTATAGTAGTGCACCCCTGTCTCGCACAGCTCGACATCCCCTTAAGAGCCTGCACCGACACCTCGGTGGGACAGGAGGGGTTGGACAAGCAAAGAAAGGATAAAACTAATGGATTTTGTGAGATTGCCACGTCAGTCACGAATGTTCCTTCCTCGCAATGACGTTGATATAAACAACATATCTTACACACCTATAAAAAAGTCAACCTGTAGTAATGCAACATGAAACAGTGAAACATGCAACAGCGGAGTGTATACCCAAGCCGTTTTACTTTTTGAAATATTGAATTACCCCTCTACTGGTTCTGCCACTTTGTTGGGTTGTGGAGTAGTGTCAGGTGTATCACCCTCGTGGTCGGTGCGGTTCAGGTTGGTATGCTTGTTCAGGAAGTAGCCAAATGCTAAGCTTGCCAGTGCCACCGTCATAGCGGCATAGCCTACTACGTTGTATTGTAGCAGTTTGTGCGATGGGGTGTCTACTATTATATATCCTGCTATCATAGAATATAGCCCCACGCTCATCTGTTGTATAGCAGCGTTCACACTCATGAAGCTACCACGCGTTCTGCTGGGTACTACCTCAGTTATCATAGCCTGTGCCGATACCATACGTGCCGTAGATACTACAAACCATATACCCGTAACGATAAGCACATAGTAGAACGGTGTAGGCGGCAGGTTGGTAATGATGCCTATAGGGACGATACTGGTAAGCACCATGATGGTGAAGAATTTGAACTTACCCATACGGTCGGCAATGCGCCCCGCAATGGGCGAACTTATCATAGTAAGCGTACCGCCAACAAGGTATATATAAGGTATCTGGTCGCGGGTAAACCCTACGTTGAACTCCATATAAGAAGTAAGGAACGGCACTATGAGGAACTGCCCCGTAAGGGTAGCCGTCATAAAGATGGCAAGGCGTTGTGTCTTGTGGCTGAATATATTGCCAAATACTTCCATCACCTTAGGGCGTGGTTTGCCCTCGTTATGTTTCAGGTGGTCTGCCATACTAGGTACGTACTTTATCAGCAATACCAATAATACAGCTCCCATAGCCACTACGGTGTAGAATGGTGCATGCCAGCTAAATTCATTTGCCAGCTTCAGCCCCAGTGGCACACCAAATGCCGATGATATAGAGAATGCCATCATGATAAGCCCCATGGCATAACCACGTTTCTCATACGGCACTATATCTGCCGCCATGGCTAGTACCTGTGCACCTATCAGCCCGCCAAACAAACCTGCAAACACACGTGATGCCAATAGCAACCAGTAGGTAGGCGCAATAGCACAGAGGAATGTACCAACAAGGAAACCTGTATAGCCAAATACGAGTATCTTCTTACGGTCGAATCGGTCTACGAAGAACGCAGCAATAAGCCCCGACACAGCCGCACTTACAGAGTAGGTAGCCACTAAGTAAGAGAACTCTTGTGGTGTTATCTCAAAGTATGGTATCAGAAAGTTGCTGAGCGGCATCATTATCATGAAGTCCAAGATGTGTGTGAAGTTCACAGCCGCCAATAATATCAATATGAATCTTACCCTAGCACTCATTATTCAAAGAGATGCAAAGGTCTGCTTTTTAGTATTGTGTAAAAAGTTAATTGTATGCTATTAATTGATAGAGGTATAAGAGAATAGTTGCTATTGCACCTCATACTCATCTATAGCTATGAAGCTGCTGAGCAGGTGTTCCATCTTTTCTCTCGGCATTATATCACCGTTGTATTCTATGTTGTCGTAGATGGCGGTCACCACACTTTTTACCCTTCTTATGGATAGTTTGCCCGTCAGTTTTACCGACTCGCTTAGCTTATCTGCCCCCGATGGTGGTACGGTATTCACCAAGTTGATGGACAGTTCTTCTGCGTTGTCATCAGGGTATTTGTCATACAGTATGTTGTCTATATGCGCCCAGAATAGTCCATCGCTTACTTCTGCTTTCACAAGGTCTCCCATGTGTGCATCACGGTGTACTTTTTGCCCGTGCGTATCGGTAAGGGTGGTGTTGAAGGAAAGTATATTCCCCCATTCATTCACGTCCAGTAGTCGGTCTTTGGCTATCAGGAATAGTGAATCTGCGTCTTCATTGGTCTGCATTACTATACTACGTTCCATAAGCATATATTTACATAATAAATGCACAGCTAAATCTGTGCCAGAATACTGGTTATGAACACAGTGTGAACAACCCATGTCTAAATTATTAATTTTTTGACAGAATTAGAACAACTTAAGCTACTTGTAGACAAGACCATGCCCTTGGGCGATGAGGTTTGGCAGGATATGGCAGCCCGTTGGACACCCTTTGCTGCCAAGCGCAAGCAGGTCATCACCTCTGTGGGCGATACGGAGCGTTATATCTACTTTGTGGTAGACGGTGTACAGCGCGCCTATGTAGACCATAAGGGTAAGGATGCTACACTGGTATTCACCTACACGGGTTCGTTCTCAGGCGTGTTAGATAGCTTCTTGCTACAGCAGCCCTCACGTTATTATCTGGAGACCATCACAGCTAGCAAGTTCATCCGTCTGCATTATAATGATTATATCTACCTAAAGGACAAGCATCGTGACTTTCAGGATATGCTCTATATGGCATTGGCACATACTTTATCAGGCACGTTTGAAAGGAATATAGAGTTACTTGCCTATTCGGCAGAAGAGAAATTCACTACACTACTACGCCGTAGTCCGCAGGTGCTCAATATGATACCGCATAAATACCTTGCCTCTTATATAGGTGTAGACCCTGCTACATTCAGCAAGCTGCTGAGTACTGTAAAGCTATAGCGGGTAGATAAATCTTTGTCTACAACAAGATTTTGTAGACGGGCGCATGATACTTTTGTGAAAAATAATTACAAATGGCTACGTTCAATAGGGTAGAACTGATAAAGCAACTGCACCAAGACGTGTGGGAAACCATAGGCACTGCTAAGGAATACAAGGTATTGCCCGACGATATGCTGAACACCCCACCACAACCGGGTAAGTGGAGCATAGCACAAGTATTGGAACACCTGAACAGCTATAACAGATACTATCTGCCCGAGCTGAAAAAGAGTTTGGCTAAAGGAGCACAGACGAGCAAAACACAATTCAAGTCAGGATGGTTTGGCAACTACTTTACCAAGATGATGATGCCTGATAAGAATGGTAAGGTAGCCAACAAGATGCAAGCTCCTAAAGACCATCGCCCCGTAGACTTCTTGGATAGCGAGAAGGTCATCAATGAGTTCATCAAGGGGCAGGAAGAGCTACTGCGCCTGCTGGAAGATGCAGAGCATAAAGACATCGGCAAACTGAAGACACCCATCAGCATTACCAAATACCTGAAACTAAAGACAGGAGATACTTTTCGTTTCCTTATAGCTCACCAACAGCGTCATATATTACAAGCCAATAGCGTACGCACAGCTATACTATAGTCTTTTCTTATCAAAGTCAACGTTTTTCTTTCCCTGTGTATTTGTAACTTACGCCTGCAAATAAAAAACAGTTATGGGTCGCCAAATAAGGAAAGAAGACGCTTTAGAATACCACGAGAAGGACAGAAAAGGAAAGATAGAAGTAATACCTACCAAAGAGACCAAAACACAGAGAGACCTTGCATTGGCATACTCTCCCGGTGTGGCGGAGCCTTGTAAGGAGATAGACAAGAACCCTGAAGACGTGTATCGCTACACGGCTAAAGGAAACCTTGTGGCGGTCATCAGTAACGGTACTGCGGTATTGGGCTTGGGCGATATTGGTCCTGAAGCATCAAAGCCGGTGATGGAAGGTAAGGGTGTACTCTTCAAGATATTTGCTGATATAGATGTGTTTGATATAGAGCTGAAGTCTCGCGAGATAGATGAGTTTGTGAATGTGGTAAAGGCTATGGAGCCAACCTTTGGCGGGGTGAACTTGGAAGACATAAAAGCACCTGAGTGTTTTGAGATAGAAAGAAGACTGAAGGAAGAACTAAGCATCCCCGTAATGCATGACGACCAGCACGGTACGGCCATCATATCGGGTGCGGCACTACTCAACGCTTTAGAGCTGGTAGAGAAAGACATTACCAAAGTAAAGTTCGTGATAAGCGGAGCGGGTGCATCTGCCATCTCTTGCTGTAAGATATACTTGGCACTAGGAGCTAAGGTAGAGAACATGTATATGTTCGACAGTAAGGGATTGATAGTAAAGTCTCGTGAAGGGCTGGATGAATACAAACAACAGTTTGCACAAGATGGTGATAGCCAAACGCTGGAAGAAGCCATGAACGGTGCAGATGTGTTCATAGGACTATCAAAAGGGAATATACTAAGTAAAGATATGGTGAAGACCATGAGCAAAGACCCGATAGTTTTTGCACTGGCTAACCCTGACCCAGAGATACCTTATGAGGATGCACTGGAGGCTCGCCCTGATGTTATCATGGCTACCGGTCGTAGTGACTATCCTAATCAGGTGAACAACGTACTTGGTTTCCCTTATATATTCAGAGGTGCATTGGATGTGAGAGCAACAGCCATCAACGAAGAGATGAAGCTTGCTGCGGTACATGCACTTGCTAAGTTGGCAAAAGACCCCGTTCCTGAAATAGTGAATGTGGCTTACAACGAGAAGAGCTTACACTTCAGCCCTACGTACATCATACCAAAACCAATGGATCCACGCTTACTTACTACCGTAGCTCCTGCTGTAGCAAAGGCTGCAATGGATAGCGGTGTGGCTCAAAACGAGATTGGCAACTGGCAAGAGTACGAAGCAGAGCTATACAGAAGACTAGGTGCCGATGATAACATCCTACGCTTTGTCATCAACAAGGCCAAGCAAAACCCTAAACGTGTGGTATTTGCAGAGGCAGAGAACCTTAAAGTACTTAAAGCCGCACAGATAGCTAAAGATGAGGGCATTGCCATACCTATACTATTGGGTAGGGAGAACCGCATCAAGAAACTGATAGAAGACAACAACCTGCAATTGGCAGATGTAGAGATAATAGACCCACGTAGCGATGAGCAGATAGACCAGCGTATCAAATATGGTGAGATGTTCTTCGAGAAACGTCACAGACGCGGGTATAACCTGTATGAGGCTAAGAAGATGATGCGTGAGCGTCCGTACTACGGTTGTATGATGGTGGAGACGGGTGCTGCCGATGCACTTATCTCAGGTCTTACACGTCAGTATCCTAACACGCTTCGTCCTGCATTGGAGATAATAGGTACCGATGAACACTCTAATCGTGTGGCGGGTATGTATGTGATGCTTACCAAGAAAGGTCCATTGTTCTTTGCAGATACTACGGTAAACTTCAACCCAACGGAAGACGAACTGACCGAGATAACACTACAAACCGCTCGTGCTGTAGAACACTTCAACATAAAGCCTAGAATAGCTATGTTGTCTTACTCCAACTTTGGTAGTAGCGCATCGCCTGAGGCTATACGTGTGAGGAATGTAGTAGACCGCATCAAAAAAGAACATCCAGAGTTGGTGATAGACGGTGAGATGCAAGTGGGTGTAGCCTTCAACAAAGAGCTGTTGAAAGAAAGCTATCCATTCTCTGACCTTGTAGATGCTTCTCCTAACACATTGATATTCCCTAACCTTGCTGCGGGTAATATCGCTTATCACTTACTGATGGAAGTAGGCGGCGCAGAAGCGGTAGGGCCAATATTGCTAGGTTTAAGGAAGCCTGTACACGTATTGCAATTGGGTAGTAGCGTTAGGCAGATAGTAAATATGGTAGCCATAGCAGTGGTAGAAGCACAAGCAAAATCAGGTATCAAGTAACAACATGCGTATAGCGATAATAGGTGCAGGTGCATCGGGATGTTTTGCTGCGGCTAATATCCCTAAAGCACAAGGTAGGTCTGTACACATCTTTGAAAAGTCTTCAAAGGCTTTGCAGAAGGTGAAGGTATCGGGCGGTGGCAGATGCAATACCTCTCATGCCTGTTTCGATGTGCCTGAACTCATTACGCGCTATCCCAGAGGTAAGCAGTTCTTGAAGAAGACATTATTCCAATTCTCTCCGCAGCATACCATAGATTGGTTCAAGCAACGGGGTGTAACGCTGAAGACCGAAGAGGATGGACGTATGTTTCCCAACACCGATAGCTCGCAAACCATCATAGATTGTATATGGCAAGAGCTGATACAAAACGGTGCACAGGTGAGTTATAATAAGGGTGTTAAGCGTATTGAAAAGAAGGGAGAAGCATTGCTCATTACCTTCTTGGACGATAGTACTTTTGAGGCTGATAAGGTGCTGATAGCTTGCGGTGGTTTCCCTAAAGAGGAACAATACCAATGGATAAAAGACTTAGGTCACACCATAGAAAGTCCTGTGCCTTCTTTGTTCACTTTCAATGTTCCCAAGCATCCTATCAATCAACTGATGGGTATATCCGTACCTAATGCAACGGTTAAGGTGTTAGGTTCTAAGTTGTTAGAAACGGGACCATTACTTATTACACACTGGGGCTTTAGCGGACCTGCAATTCTTAAGATGTCAGCATGGTCGGCAAGGGCATTACAAGAGCGTAACTATCATTTCCGTATACACATCAACTGGCTGGGAGACATCAAAGAAGAAGAAGTTCGCGAAGAGATAAAGACCATAAGACAAGAACGTGGTAAGCAACAAGTGGCTACCAAAAACCCATTCGACCTGCCACGTAGACTGTGGGAACACTTCATGCAGCAATGCGGTATCAACGAAGATGTGAAATGGGGCGACCTACCTGCTGCCAATCAGAATAAGTTGGTGAACTGCCTCGTGATGGATGAGTATGAAGTAAAAGGCAAGACAACCTTTAAGGAAGAGTTTGTGACCTGTGGCGGTGTAAAACTGTCGGAGGTGAACCCTAAGACGATGGAGAGTAAAAAGGTAAGTGGTTTATACTTCTCTGGCGAGATACTGAATGTGGATGGCATCACAGGAGGATATAATTTTCAGCACGCATGGAGTAGTGGCTATATAGCAGCTAATAGCATGACGGATACTTAATAAAAGCTTTATGGATAGAATGGGAAAAGCGATAGTCGTTATCGGTATATTTATCGTTCTCATAGGGTTGGTAGTATGGCTGTGGGGAGATAAACTAAGATGGATAGGAAGGCTACCCGGAGACATAAGGATAGAAAGAGAGAACTATAGCTTTTACATGCCCATCACTACTATGGTGCTGATAAGTGTCGTTATTTCAGGCATCTTGTTGTTATTAAAACAGTTAGGTAAATAAACACCAAAATGAAAAATTTAGGTTCTTTTTTAAAAGGTATTATATGGGTAATGCTCGTTATCATCATTGTATTCTTTGCAGTGAAATACCTGATGCCTGCTATATCTGAGACCAAGACCCAAACTACCTACAACTTTACTCCCGGTGTATTGCGTGCACAAGCCAAGCTGGTGATATGGGAGCAAGACTTCACGCTCAACTTTACAGAGAAGAAAGAGAAGAAATACTTTAACTCTGATTGGTTCAAATTCACCTCCTCTATTGCTACTAGTGCCAAGGGAAGAATGGGTTTCCATATAGACCTTTCAGACTCACTGAATACCAAGATAAAGTACAAGAACGATACGGTATATATAGATGCTCCGCTTGAGCTAACATATATTGAGATCAACCCTGCTACGATAGAAATGATAAAGAAAGCTTCTATCGACCCGACCATTAACTTAAGTAAAGACACAGTAATTAAGCGACTGAATCATAGAGCTATAGAGCAGTTCCTTGAACCTAATATCGAGGCTATAAAACTACACTCTCTCGAAGACCAAGAGAAGTCTTTATCACGATTGGTAAACAAACCTGTTAAAATAAAACTATCAGAGACACCTCAGGTAAGGGAGTTATTGAATATCGATTGGTCTAGATACTAAGAGCCTTTTACGTCCAGCACATCTCTTAGTGCATTCCCTAGTATATTGAAGGAGTATACCAATAGCATTATTGCTATACCCGGTATGATGGCGAGCAACGGACGATTGGTAAGTAAGAAGTTGTAATGCTCTTTTATCATCAATCCCCAAGATGGTGTAGGTGGTTGTACCCCTATCCCCAAAAAGCTAAGACCTGCTTCTATAAGTATTGCCGTGGCAAAGTTGCTGGCTGCTATCACCATTACAGGACCTGCTATATTGGGCAGTATATGTTTGAAGATGATAAGGGTATTCCCTAATCCTAATGCTTTGGCAGCGGTTATATATTCCATCTCGCGCAGTACCAATACCTGTCCTCTTATCAACCTTGCCGCACTCACCCACATGGTAAGACCTATGGATATGAATATCTGCCAGAACCCTTTGCCTATGGTCAGCGTAATGGCAAACACCAATAGCAGTGTAGGTATAGCCCAAAGAATATTGATAAGCCACATTACTAAATTATCCACCCATCCGCCATAGTATCCTGAGATGGAACCTAAGAAGATACCGATACTTATGGATAGCAATACAGCAATAAACCCAACCGAAATACTCACTCTTGAGCCTACTATGAGTCGTGATAGAATATCTCTACCATATCGGTCGGTACCTAAGTAGAAGGTACGTTTCTTTATCTGTTCTTGCTCTATTGTTGCTTTCTTATCTGCAAGGCTTAGTGAAGCTTTATCGGCAGGTAGTAGGGTGTTGATGGCATAGCGTTGCGTATCACTCATGCCCTCGTCTATATAGTGGTCTACCAGTATATCCTCACCCTCATACCAATACTTGTTTATGGGCAGAGCTTTATAGTCTGATGGATAGCCGTTAAGCCATTGTATGTTGTTGGAGGGTTGCTGTTCGCCTGCTTTGGGTATCATCAATAGTTGAATGGTAAACCCTGGTTGTCTTGCACCCAGCTCCACTATCATACGGTTGGCATACGGGGTGTTGTCAGGAACAATAACATAGGCAAACACAGCCAGCACTACCGTAAGTACTATGATAGCCATAGACACCACGGCCTGTGGCTTTTTCATGAGTTTGGCGATATTACTGTTCCCTTCACTCGTCATTACCTTAATCCGTGCATGCCTATTAGGTAAACAAGATGTGCCATAGCTACTGCACCAAGTTTCAATTCACGATGGTTCACGGTCTCAAACACATCTTTTGCAGTATGGTGCAAGTCGAAGTAACGCTGAGGGTCTGGCAAAAGACCAGCAGCAGGCATACCTGCTCTGTGCATAGGAGATATATCAGCACCACCACCTTTCATACTAAAGTCATATATGCCATAAGGCAATAGCAGGTTACTGTATTTTGTTATCTGTTGTTTCTTACCATCGCTCATGTCCAGCATAAAACCTCTTGGAGAGAATCCACCTGCATCACTTTCTATACCCAGTATATGTTCTTCGTTATTTGCTTTAGCTGAGTCTGCATAAGCATATCCACCTTTCAGCCCGTTCTCTTCGTTCATGAACAATACACATCTTACGGTATACTTAGGACGTATGCCTAACTCTGTGAAAGCGCGTATCACTTCTATAGCTTGTACACAACCCGCACCATCGTCATGAGCACCATCACCCACATCCCAAGAATCTAAGTGACCGCCAACTACAATTATCTGGTCCGGGAATTCACTACCTCTTATTTCACCTATCACATTGAAAGAGCGTACATCATCCAGCATCTTACAGTTAGATACTAGTTTGGCACGTACAAAACCTTTCTTACATTCTTGCTCTAGCTTGTCAGCTGTAGTATTACCTATTGCTACGGCAGGTATCGGTTTTACACTATCTGCATATCTGAATGAGCCGGTATGCGGTGCATCATCCAAACCTGTAGATACAGAGCGTATAATTAAACCTTTAGCTCCTCTAGCTGCTGCCCAATTAGGCCCTAGCCATCTGTATTTACCTGCGTCACCATATCCTTTGAAGGTATGTATAAAGTCTTGCCTAAAGCGATAGTTGAAGAAAACTATATTACCCGCTATATCTTTATCACTTAGTTTTTGAAACTCTTCATAGTCATTCACCATTACTATTGGAGCATTCAGTACTTTTCCATCGGTACCAATTGAGTTGCCTAGAGATAGCATAGGCACTTCCACATACTCTTTCGTGTCTTCGTATAAGAAGCTCAAATGCTCTTCGTCTCTTACCCAATGTGGCACGTCTACAGGTTGCAGCCATACTTTATCAGCACCTGCATCTTGCAATACTTGCTGTCCCCATTCTACAGCTTTTGCTGCTTCAGGCGAACCACTTAGCCTATGTCCTATATTCTTACACAGGTCGCGTAGGTCGTCATAGCATTTACCTTGCGTCATTATGTGGTCTGATATTCTGCGAAGCATGGTAGAGTCTTGCCCAAAAGAAAGGGTAGTACTTGCCATAAGTAGTGTTATCAATGCTATCTTTCTCATTTTGTAAATATAGAAAAGCAAAGCTTCATTTTAATATCACAATAGTCCTTGACCTGTAATTGTTTATATTTACTTATAAATTACTTACGATGAATAACTTGAAACGAATTTTAGCAGTAGCAATTGTTACTGTTTTCTTTATACAATGCTCCTCTTCTAAGTCGGCTACTACAACCCCTAAGCTGACCAACCAGCAAAAGCTTGATATAATAAAGAACAAGTATACCCAAGCACAGCTAGATGAAGGACATACAGTATGGCAAGCCAGCTGTGGCAAATGCCATAAGCTATACACTCCGGATTCAAGAGATTTTGATAAGTGGGAGCGTGTATTGCCTAGAATGGTGAAGCGTTCAAAACTAAATGATGAAGATGCGGGTAAGGTTCGTGCTTATATACTGTCTAATACACAGATGAACTAAATAGCTACGTGCTATATAGTGCTTACTATGCTTGGTGTTATCATTATTATTATACTATCCTGGTCACTACTTTTTTTTATAGAGAAAGAGAACCTTTCAGTATTAGGCTTTACCCCTCTTAGAAAGAGGGGATTGCAATTTATAATAGGGTTAGGTTTTATTTCTATTCTTAGGTCAATTTTTATTTTCGTTGATACACAGGTTTTGTCTATCTCTTGGGAGATGGAACAGGTAGTTAGATATGATGTTATACTTAATTCCCTTCGGTATCATTTCATATCAGCACTAACTGAAGACCTCGTATTCCGAGGAGCGCTATTATATATATTAGTAAAAAGGATAGGTTTACAGAAAGGTATCTTGATATCAGCTATAGCATTTGGCACCTATCATTGGTTCTCTTATGGGCTTATAGGTTCTAGTGCTATACTTTTAATATATGTATTGCTAACCACAGGTTTTGTAGGGTATGTTTGGGCTTACACCTTTGCTAAGACCAAGTCTATATTAATGCCATTGGGTTTTCATTTTGGGTGGAATTTCATTACCACATTGTTTTATAACGGGCAACCATATGGGAACTTAGTATATAATGCAGCAACCAAAGTTGAATTGTTAGAGCCATATAGCACGGTCTACTCTTTGCTTATAGGGTTATTGCCTCCATTGCTGACCTTTATTTTTGTCAGAAAACTAGTTGAGAAATGACTGATGTATAGCTTTATAATTTTAAGGTATATACCAATATGAAAAAGTTAGTGTACAGAAATCATTACATTACATATACAAACACGATATTTGCTTTATGAAAATAGGTATAGTTTGTTATCCTACATTTGGCGGTAGTGGTGTACTGGCTACGGAGCTTGGTATGGCACTGTCAGAGAGTGATCATGAGATACATTTTATTACATATAAACAGCCGGTAAGGCTACACTTTCACCCCAATATATACTATCATGAGGTGCCGATACCGAACTATCCATTGTTCGACTTCCCCCCTTATGAAACTGCGCTGACCAGTACGTTGGTGAATGTTATCAAGAACAATCATCTGGACCTATTGCATGTACACTATGCTATTCCTCATGCTTCTGCTGCCTATTTTGCTCGCGAGATACTGAAAAAGACCAGAAGTGACATTCCTTATATCACAACACTACATGGTACGGATATTACACTAGTGGGTAAAGACCAGACCTATGAGCCTGTGGTTACTTTCTCCATAAATGAGTCGGATGCTATTACAGCAGTATCTGATAACCTTAGAGAAGAGACCTATCGTTCTTTCAAGATAGAGAAGGATATATTGGTAATACCAAACTTTGTAGATACACAACGTTTCCGCCAGTCTGATAAAGAGCACTTCAAGAAAATGGTAGCTCCTAATGGTGAGCGTATTCTAGTACACGCATCCAACTTCAGAAAGGTAAAGCGTGTGGATGATGTTATACGCATATTTGAGCGAGTAAGGGAACGTGTGCCTGCAAAGCTCTTGATGATAGGTGATGGTCCTGAACGACAGAGCGCAGAGGAGTTGTGTAGAACACTACGCATATATAACGATATTAGATTCTTAGGTAAGCAGGAGCAGATGAGCGAGATATTGAGTATTGCAGACCTGTTCTTATTACCATCTCAGCATGAGAGCTTTGGGCTTTCCGCCTTAGAAGCAATGGCATGTGGTGTGCCTGTTATATCTACAAATGCGGGAGGGTTGCCTGAGATAAATGTTCAGGATAAGACAGGTTTCCTAAGTGAAGTAGGGGATATCATGAGTATGTCTCAGAATGCCATACATATCCTCACTGATGATACCACACTTGCTAGCTTCAAAAATGCGGCAGCATTACACGCACGTGGATTTGAGATAGGTAAGATAGTACCTATATATGAGCAACTCTATGAGAACGTAGTGGCCAACTACAAGGAAAAAAAGAATAAAAAGCAGGAAGGACGTTAGTCCTCCTGCAATGCTTCCCAATATTCTGCTGCTCTACGGGTATGCGGTATCACGATAGTACCGCCTACGATATTAGCTACAGCAAATATCTCATACATCTCTTCTGTTGATGTGCCTTGTTCATGGCATTTCTCGAGATGATACTTTATACAGTCATCACAACGTAGTACCATACTTGCTACTAGCCCAAGCAGTTCCTTTGTTTTTAATGACAGTGCTCCATCAGCATAAGTATACATATCCAGATTGAATAATCTGCCTATTACCTTGTTCTTTTTGCCAAGGATAAC
>CAZPDA010000061.1:0-14289 GCA_964585115.1 uncultured Flavipsychrobacter sp. | reverse complement strand
ATTATTAACTATGTGATAACGGGCAATTTTGTCCGTTATCATCTTTTTAAATTTTATATCATCATGGAAAACAGAAGTATCCTTAAGGGGCTACTATGCCTCATGCTTTCGTGTTTCATCATTAACACATCTATTGCACAAGTCTTTAATCCACCATCAGCTTACGAAGACAGTTATCCATTTTCCGGCAATCAAATTAGTAGAACAACACATACGTCCTGCTACTCATCATCTAATTTAAACATACTAGGCTCAACAAATGATCTCGTAGTTTCAGCTTGGGATGAACCAAGCATTTATGCAACAGTAGCGTGGAGGCGTTTAACTCCTGGTGCACCCTGGGCTATTGTTAACCAGGGGTTAATACCGTATGGCCCGGGATATAAAGACATGGAAGTAGGTTTTATCTATGTTGGCAGTACAATTAAAATTTTTGCAGCGTATTATAAAGTAGGTTCTGGTCACTATGTGGATATTTATGACCTTACAGCTGGAGGCCCAGTGCTAACAGGTAATCTTACACTATCAAGTAGTACTACATATGGTAGGATAAGTCTTGATTGCCATAGAATGTATGGTATGGTAGTTACTTGGGAAGACAATGCTATAATAAGAACACGTGTAGCTTGGGACAATGGCGGTTCTTTAGGTGTAAGTCCTATAGTTACATTCGATCCATCATCAGTAAAGCGTCGTTTGCCGGATGTTACATTTAGTCACGCAAACTCTACAGGTGCTCTATTGTGTGAATATGTTTATATGGAAGATAATGGGTCTATCCAAGGGTTTATTGAATCTTCTTTCGACTTCTGGACAATGGCTGGATTTGGGTCTCCTATGATAGTAGCACCTTTGGTTCAAGATTTTGATCCTATTAGTTATTCTACATTTGTATCACCACCGAATATAGACTGTCCTGATCACTACACTGTTCAAAACTGGGCATATACATATCATACTAACGCGAGCAATGATATATATGTTCGTTTAGTAGACTATAATAGTACAGCAGTACCAAATACTATTGTAGTAAATGATGGGTCTCTAGGTATTGCCCCAATTAATAGTTCGCAAAACATCAATCCATTCATTTCTTATGCAAATAGTTATGATAACTTTTATGTAGGATGGTTTACTACAGAGGTTGATCCTACTACTATGGATATCGCTTCTTATGTATCTGTAAATGTACATGAAAGTGGAACATTCGTTATGTCTGCACCTGATTATCTAACAGTTCCTAATGATCCGTCAATGGCTTCTGGCACACCTTTCTTGTCGTTCAGTAAGTATACAGAAAGTTCTGATTATCTATATACAATCTTCCCTCAGTATGACAATAGTACTGGGTATGAAATGCAGCACAAGTATCACAACTGGTCTTCTCTTGGGTCATTCAAAGGAGAAACAAATCATACTATCGAATGTAACGACGAAGGTAGAACTACATTCTTAGCTAAACAGGGTTCTGGTTCATTATCTACAGCAACTGCATATCCTAACCCATTCACAAATCAGCTAGCAATATCTGTATCTGCTGATATGCAACAGGAGGATGTAGATGTTACGATTACTAGTATCACTGGTTCTGTTGTATTCCAAGAGCGTGGCATTCCTTCAGACATTAATAAACAACTGTCGAGCCTATCAAGTTTGAATACAGGTATCTACATTATGAGTATCAATTGTAGGACTACTAACTATAGTGAAGTTATCAAACTACAGAAGGTAGACTAACGGTATTTATATAATATTATCTAAAGCAGCCAAGTAAATATTGCTTCGGCTGCTTTATTATTGTGAGGAAGAAGATGCCATAATTTGGATATATGCTATTATATTTGCTAACTAACTAAAAACAGCTTAAAAAGGTTTGGTAGCAGCTATATCATACTATTTGGCATTACCATTTATATACCTATTGTCTCTAATACCATTTAGGCTCTTATATGCTTTATCAGATGCCTTTTATTTTCTCTTGTTTCATGTATTAGGCTATAGAAAAAATGTAGTTTATACTAACCTGCGAAACTCTTTCCCTAATAAATCGGAAGAAGAAATTGATCAAATAGCAAAGGATTTTTATAAATACCTGTGCGACCTATTTTTAGAGACCTTTAAAACATTGACCATCAGCAAAAAGGCTATGCTAAAAAGGTGTTCTATAGAAGATGAAACTCTTGAGCTCTTCAACCGTATAGCAGCTAATGGTAAAAGTTCTATACTAGTTTTAGGGCATTATGGAAACTGGGAATGGGCTGGTAATACTTTTAGTATCTTGTGCAAACAGCAACTGTATGTTATATATCACCCATTAAGGAATAAGTACTTTGATGGACTGGTATACAGAATGCGAACTCGCTTTGGTACTAAGCTTATACCAATGAAGGAAACATTTCGTAAAATGCTTGGTAGTAGAAAGGAGTTGTCAATGACTGCTTTTATTGCAGACCAAACCCCATCGCCAAGCAATGCTTATTGGACCACTTTTCTAAATCAGGAAACTCCTGTATTTAGAGGTACCGAACTTATTGCTACAAAAATTGGTTATCCTGTAATATATGCTACAGTAAAACGAGTAAAAAGAGGCTATTATAAAATATATGCAGAAGAGTTAGTAATTGATCCGAAAAGTACTACTGAAGGAGAAATATCAGAACTGCATACTAAAAGGTTAGAAAAAGACATTATTAATGATCCGGTGATATGGCTGTGGTCTCACAGACGCTGGAAACATAAAAAGAAATAATATCGACAACAAGACTAACAAATTATTATCGGGCAAGGAATTGATACTTGCTACAAAAAAGTTCGCTGTAGAAGACAGACGAAAGAGTTGGGTATTGACACTATCTACCCTGCTTATCTTGATCGGCCTGCTTGCAATGACTATTATTGTACCCACTTGGCCATTAAAACTAGCATTCAGCTTAATAGCTGGTCTAGTAATGGTGAGAATGTTTATTATATATCACGATTTTCAGCATCATACTATATTTAAAGGTTCTAAATTAGCTAACGCTATACTAACCATATATGGCATGTACGTATTAGTACCGGCTAGTATTTGGAAGCGGTCTCATGACTACCATCACAATAACAATTCAAAGCTATTTAGTGCAAGTATAGGCTCCTACCCCATTGCAACAAAGAGCAAATATGAAGCGATGGACTCTAAAGAGCGTAGGGTGTACTTAGCTATAAGACATCCTCTTACCATTATGTTCGGCTACTTATCAATGTTCATTTTCGGTATGTGTATCAGCTCTTTAGTAAGTGCACCAAAGAAACACTTAGATTCATTACTAACACTCATTATACACTTTACAGTATCAGCTTTAGTGTTTTACTTCTTCGGTTGGCAGACCTGGCTGTTCACAATACTTATCCCTATATTTTTTGCTAGTGCTATAGGTGCATACTTATTTTATGCGCAACACAATTTCCCTGATACTAAATTTGCAGATAATAAAAACTGGAAGTATGAAAAAGCAGCATTAGAGTCTTCTAGTTATATGAAGATGCACCCTATAATGCACTGGTTTACAGGCAATATTGGTTATCATCATATACATCACCTTAACTCTAAAATACCATTCTATCGTCTACCTGAAGCATATAAAGCTATGCCAGAGCTACAACAGGCAAAGACAACATCATTATTACCTTCAGATATTATAGCTTGCTTTCGTTTAAAGGTATGGGATCCTGAGCGCGACAGAATGGTAGGCTTCAAAGAACTTAGACAAGGCTAGACATTTGTTCATGATTGTCTAACTTAGCTGTATGAGCAGAGCTTATGCAGATCTACCACTTCATTACGGACATGTACCTGATTGGCTTTACAAACGAATGAGTTTGTTAGGCGGAGCTATTGTAGAAGCAATAGTAATAGAATATGGCAAGTCCGCACTATTGAGTAGAATGAGTGATCCCTTCTGGTTTCAATCTCTGGGTTGCGTATTGGGTATGGACTGGCACTCTTCAGGTATTACTACATCCGTTCTCGGTTCTCTAAAGCAGTCTATCAATAAAAAATCAGAAGAATTAGGTATATACGTATGTGGAGGTAAAGGCAAACATTCCAGAGCCACACCTACAGAGCTACTTAAGATAGCAGAGCGTACAGGCCTTAATGGCGATGAGTTAGTAAGGAGTAGCAAATTATCAGCAAAGGTTGATAATACTGCGATACAAGATGGCTATCAGATATATCTACATTCTTTTATACTAAGTGATGAGGGCGAATGGTCTGTTATACAACAAGGAATGAATGACAGTAATGGTATGGCAAGGCGTTACCATTGGCACTCTCCTACTATCCGCTCTTTTGTATCAGAGCCACATTCATTTATATACGGCCATAATCAAGGACAGATACTGAACATAACCGATAAGGCTGCTACAGAAACAAAGCAAGGCATACTCAATATCACTAACGAAAAGCCTGATATTATACTTAAAGAAGCAAAAAAGCTTTTAATGCCTTCCCATCATGATGTACAAGCTAAAGATGTAGACCTAAAGCGCTTAGGTAGCGTTTTAGCTATTGCTCATAATAGTGAGCTGCGCGATATGGAATCGCTATTATTACTTAAAGGCGTAGGACCGCGAACCTTACAGTCATTAGCATTAGTAAGCGAGGTGATACATGGTACACCAAGCAGGTTCAACGACCCGGCACGATATTCTTTTGCTCATGGAGGCAAAGACGGACATCCGTTTCCTGTGCCAACTAAAGTATATGATGACTCTATAGCAATACTAGACCATGCTATACAAAAAGCAAAGCTTGGGTATAATGATAAAAGCAATGCTATAAAAGACCTACACAAAGCAGCCAAACGAATAGAAGCAAGTTTTGAACCTAATAATAGATTTGAAGAGCTAATTGAAAACGAAAGAAAGAACTCTTGGAAATATGGTGGCAGAACTGTTTTTGGTAAGGAGGAAAAGCCGGACAATAAGCAGTTATCATTATTCTAAATAAAAGAGACCGACACTTAAGTATCGGTCTCTTAGGGCAATTAATATGTTGATTATATTATTGATATATCAAACCAATAGCATAATACTATTTACCAAGCTTCTTTAGCATTTGCCCGTGCTTCACTAAGGCAACTAAAAAAGTAGGCTGTTCATAATATGGTAAGTTATACTGCTTAGCTGTTTGCTTCACAATAGGAGCAATATTCTTATAGTGTATATGGCATATCTGAGGGAATAAATGGTGCTCTATCTGTCTATTCAGCCCACCTACAAAATAAGCCATTATCTTACTCTTAGGAGAGAAGTTAGCAGTATTCAATAGCTGATGTATAGCCCAGTTGTTCTTCATTTTTCTATCATCATTTGGTGCCGGGAACTCACAATCATCCATAACGTGTGCTAACTGGAAAATGCAAGACAATAAGAACCCTGCTACAAAATGCATGATCACAAAGCCAAGCACTACAAAATACCATGCTACACCAGAAAATATAATTGGCAATACTATCATATAGGCATAATAAGCCAACTTATATAAGCTTAATTGGAACATCGCAATACCTAAAGACTTCTTTTCTTTCTTTAAAATGCCTTTTTGTTCGTAGTCATACAGTTGCTTAAAGTCTTTAATGGTAGCCCACTGTAGAGTAAGGAAACAATACAAGAACCATGCATATATATGCTGAAACCTATGTAAAGGATGTTTCTTTGCATGAGGAGAAAAACGCAATAACCCACCTGCTTCTATATCATCATCCAGCCCTTCTATGTTAGTATACGTATGGTGTAAGATATTATGCTGCAACCTCCAGGTAACATGATAACCACCTACAAGTGTAATTATCCTAGCCATAATACCATTAACGATCTTATTATTAGAGTAAGATCCATGATTAGAATCATGCATTACACCACAACCTATAGCCACCATCCCTAGCCCCATAAGAAACCAAAGACCTAGATATGCAAGAATAGAACCTGATGCTACACCGGATACCATTACACCATATGGTATCAAATACATAGATACAATAACAATAGTCTTAATGACCATTTTATAGTTTCCATGCTTATTAATGTTGTTATCCGCGAAATAAGCTTCTATGTTCTTCTTTAGAGTATCATAAAAGCCTTCTCCATTCCTTGGTGCGAAACGCACTATTTGTAGTTTCTTACTGTCTTGCTGCACTTATTGTAAATTAATATTGCCTGCAAAGATAGTGCTTAAAGCTCAGCATACCCTATGCTTTAACATAAAAAAGCCAACTACTTAAGTAGCTGGCTTGTAAAGAATAATATTTACAAACTATTGATTATAGTTGGTCAAGCTTTTCTTTCAAAGCTTTAGATTTATCTAACTCATTATTACGAGCATGTATCTCACGCATAGCCATAATACAACTCTTTAAAGTACCTTGATCTTCAGCATTCAAACTACCCATTTTAGGCTCTAGCTGATCATATACTTTTTGGAAGTTAGGCATAGCCTTCTTGTAAAGCTCTTTTACATTATTATTAAGCTCTTCATACTTCTTATCATCAGCTGCTGTTGTACCAAGGTTATTCATTTCATTGTTTAATGGTACCGTTTGGTTGAAATAAAATGCGCCAAAATTGTATAAGAAAGTAATATTGTTACCATCTAGTTCTACAGCTTTAGCATATGCTGTTTCAGCTTTGCTCATCAACTCTTCATAGTTAGCTGGTTTATCACCTTTTTCAGGATTAGCTAACTCTGCATAACTCTGTCCTAAAAAGAAGTGAAGCTCAGCGTTGCTAGGATCTGCGGCAACAGCATCTTCTAGCTTCTTCACAAAAATATCTTGCTGATTAGTTTTGATATAATAATTGATCTCACTGATACGTAGTTGCTTATCCTCTGGATGTTTAGCTCTACCTTTATCTATTACAGCTATCGCCTTATCATTTTCATTATTCTCCATGTAGATATTGTAAAGCATAGAGAATGCTGTTGTTTGTTTATAAATAGGGTCCACTATTAGTTCCTCTAATGCTTTAATAGCAGTTGTTTTATCGTCATTATAATATGCAGCTAATGCAACTATTTGTTTAGCAGCAGTGGCAGTAGTATCAAAACTCTTAAGACTTGCAAAGCGCTTACCACCATCAATATTTCTAATTTCGATAACCCTTTGTGCACTAGCCATAGCACCTGCATAATCCTTGTTATTATACTGAGCTACAGACTCATTATAATAAAGGCTTGCAGCATTAATGAAGATATTATCAACATCCTGATTTTCATATTTCGGATCAAGTTCTATTAGCTTAAAACTTGCATCTGCAGCTTTCTTATATAATCCTTTACCTTTATATTCAGGCGTAAAATGCATTTGCATATACATTTTACCCATTAAGTACCATGTTTTAGGGTAGTCAATAGTTGATGGGTCTTGAGAAGCTTCTTCTAAATATTCTTTAGCTTTTTCAAAATCTGGCTTAGACTTTCTAAGCTCTATCGCCGCACCTGTAACATTCTTCTTCTGCGCCCAAGCACTACCTGTAACAACGAATAAGCATAATGCTATCAATGCTATTCTTTTCATCATATATGTATTTGATTATTTATTGACTGCAAGTTATTAAAAGAAAATCTCCCTTTCTAGCCAAAGGGAGATTTTTGGATTTATTATTACAAAAACTTAACAAAATTGAGACACTACTCTTCTTCACTGGCTTCAGGAGCATTATCAGCACCTTCATCATTAGTATTTTCTGTTACCTCTTCACCTTCAGCTACATCTTCATCCTCGTCTTCTGACACCTCTATTTTTGCAATAGCGGCTATCTTATCTCCATCATCAATATTGATAAGTTTAACACCCTGAGTAGCACGACCTGCCTCTCTGATATCTTCTACCTTCATACGGATAGTTATACCCGAACGACAAGTGATCATCAGATCTTGGGTCTCATCTACTGCAAGTAGTCCTACAAGTGCACCTGTTTTATCAGTGATATTTATGGTTTTAACACCTTTACCACCACGGTTAGTTACACGGTAAGTAGTTTCATATTGTCCTGTTTCTTCATTCATTTCCATGAATGGTGTACGCTTACCAAGTCCTTTCTCCGATACTACAAGTAGTTGCGTATTGGTATCATCTTTAGGTATGGTAGCAATGCCTACTACAGCATCTTTATCATCGTCTAGCTCTATACCAAATACACCTATCGCTCCTCTACCTGTAGATCTTACTTTCTCTTCTTCAAAACATATCGCACGTCCTGACTTCACAGCAAGTACTATATAGTGGTTACCATCAGTAAGAGAAGCATTCAACAACTGATCTCCTTCTTGTATGGTAATAGCGTTCACACCTGTCTGACGTGGACGGCTAAAGTCTGCTAATTTGGTCTTTTTGATGATACCTTTCTCTGTAGATAATACTACATATTTCCCTTCTATCTGCTCTTTATCATCTAGCTTATGTACATCAATTATGGCTCTGATGTTATCATCTTTAGGTATCTGCAATAGGTTCTGTATAGCTCTACCTTTAGCTGTTCTGTCGGCTTCAGGTATCTCATATACTTTCAGCCAGAAGCACCTTCCTTTCTCTGTGAAGAATAACAATGTATCATGCGTTGATGCTACAAATAGATGCTCTATATAGTCTTCCTCACGTGTACTACCGCCTCTTGAGCCTCTACCTCCTCTACGCTGTGCACGGTATTCAGTAGCAGAAGTACGCTTGATATAACCCATATGAGAAACTGTGATCACCACATCTTCTTCCTCAATAAGATCTTCAATACTCATTTCATTAGCTAAGTATTGTATCTCAGACTTACGCTTGTCACCAAACTTGGTCTTAACCTCTTCCAGCTCTTCTTTGATGATATCAAAACGCATGCCTTCGTTGCCTAATATCTCTTGTAAGTGAGCTATACGTTTCATCAATTCATCATGCTCTGCACGTATCTTATCACGCTCCATTCCGGTAAGACGCTGCAAGCGTAGCTCTAGTACAGCCTTAGCTTGTATCTCCGTCATGCCAAACTTCTCTATCAATCCTGTCTTTGCTTCATCAGGATTAGCAGAGTTACGTATCAGCGAGATCACTTCATCCAAGTGATCCAGTGCAATAAGATAACCTTCTAATATATGGGCTCTTTTCTGAGCTTCTCTTAATTCATATTCAGTTCTGCGAACTACAACCTCATGTCTAAAGTTCACAAACTCAGATATAAGGTCTTTCAGGTTCAATAAACGCGGACGACCTTTTACTAGTGCTACGTTATTGATACCATATGATGTCTGTAGTTCACTATACTTATATAGCTGGTTGATAACAACTTGAGCAACAGCATCTCTACGTAGCTCTACTACTACTCTGGTACCGTCTTTATTTGATTCATTGGCAACGTGAGTGATACCTTCTACAACCTTGTTGTTTACCAGCACACCTATCTTTTCAGCCAATGCATCACGGCTTACTTGATATGGGACTTCTAATATTACAATCTGCTCTTTACCTGTTCTTGTGGTCTCTACGTTCACTTTACCACGAAGCACTACTCTACCACGACCAGTATGCATACCTTGTTTCACACCATCGATACCAAACACGATACCACCTGTAGGGAAGTCAGGAGCCTTTACGAACTTCATCAGCTCGTCTATAGTTATCTCTCTATTGTCAATGTAAGCGATACAACCCTCAATAACCTCTGTAAGGTTGTGTGGCAACATATTGGTAGCCATACCTACAGCGATACCTGAAGAACCGTTCACCAACAACTGTGGTATACGGGTCGGCATTACCGTCGGCTCTTGTAGTGAGTCATCAAAGTTCAATGAAAAGTCTACGGTCTCTTTGTCCAGATCTTCCATTATACTCTCAGACATGCGCTGAAGACGTGCCTCAGTATAACGCATAGCTGCCGGTCCGTCACCATCTTGAGAACCATAGTTACCTTGTCCGTCTACCAGAGTATACCTCATACTCCATGGCTGTGCCATACGTACCATTGAGTCATATACGGCAGTATCACCGTGCGGGTGATATTTACCTAGCACCTCACCCACGATACGGGCAGATTTCTTATACGGCTTATTATGGTTGATACCCAACTCGTGCATTGCATAAAGCACACGGCGGTGTACAGGCTTAAGTCCATCCCTAACATCAGGCAGCGCACGACCTACTATTACCGACATTGAATAGTCGATATAAGCAGTTTTCATTTGCTCCTCGATGTTTACCTGAATTACCTTATTTGTATCATCATTTGACCCTTCCTGTGGTGTCAGATCCTGATTGGTCTCGTCCATAAATTATGGTTAAAATCTAATGTGCAAATATAACAAAAAGAGGTGTATTTTGGCTGCTGAAAGTATCCACAAATGTGCATTTTAACAGGTTGAGGACTATCTTATCAATAAAGTTGTTATCTATGACCAAAGTAAGCTTTGCCGTAGTAGTGATCATCATTTTGCTTACCTCTTGCAACCAGCAGAGCAATGACATAAGATATAGTAGAAATGTACGGGAGTTGTCATCTATCAGTATTACCCCAATACTATATAACAAGCCATTGTTTACAGAAGATATACAAGCTGTGGTTAATGAGACATACGGATTTAAAACAATAATTATCAATAACATATCAACCCTACCTACATCTTTCTTCAACAGGCAGAAAGGAATACACTATTCAGCCGATTCTATTATAGCTTACTTAGCTAACAGAAAATCTAATAGTACTGCACTAACAATAGGCTATACACCTGCTGATATTTACATTACTAAAAGAGATAAACAAGGTAATATCAAAGAGCCTAGACACAAATACGAAATATGGGGAATATTTGGTTTAGCTAAGTGTCCGGGGAGAAGCTCTGTTGTGTCTACTAAACGACTATACTCTCCAGACATCAATACTTTCAGACAAAGAGTATTAAAAGTAATGCTACATGAGATAGGTCATAACCTAGGTCTAAAACATTGTGACAACAAAACATGTTTCATGACAGACGCTGTAGAAAATATATCAAGTATTGACAACTCCTCACTTGATTTATGTAATAAATGTAGTGCTCAAATAAATAACTAGCCTTTATTCTTTAACACTGCAACGGTAAGACGGGAAACACAGACCAATTTTTCACGCTCATCTCTTATCTTGATATCCCACACATGAGTACTTGCACCTATGTGTAATGGCTCAGCTGTAGCCACTACCAGTCCAGACTTTTTCCCTCTGATATGATTACAATTAATTTCTATACCTACACATATTTGGTCTTCATCTATACATAGTGACGATGCTACACTACCAACAGTTTCCGCCAAAGCTGCTGAAGCGCCGCCATGTAGCAAACCGTATGGTTGATGTGTACGTTTGTCTACTGGCATAGAGGCTTTAATGTAGTCGTCTCCTATTTCTACGAACTTCATGTTTAAAGTTTCTCCCATAGTGTTGGCACTTAGTTTATTAAGCACCTCTATGTCAACTTGTTTCTTCCAGATAGTAGCCATATATTTTGATGTTTCTATAACAGTATAGCATTGATAATACTAAGCAATACTATTACATTTGGTAAAGATAATGCTATTAATTGCCAATAATTTATGCAAACAATCCTAGTAGCCGGTGCAGGCAAAACATCAATATATCTAATTGAATATTTATTAAATAACGCTGCTAAGCACGATTGGAAAATAATTGTGGCAGATGGTAATGCCGATGCTATAGCGCACAAAACAAAGGGGCATCCTCATGCTACCGCAGCAGTTATTGATATCACAAATGAAGAACAGCGCAGACCGCTGGTTGAGCAATGTGATATTGTAGTATCGCTAATGCCACCCCACCTACATGTGCTACTAGCAAAGGACTGTTTGGTATACAAAAAGCATATCATCACTTCGTCTTACGTTTCTCCTGAGATGAAGGAGTTGGATAATGCAGCCAAAGAAGCTGGACTAATGTTCATGTGCGAGATGGGCTTAGATCCGGGTATTGACCATATGAGTGCTAGTGAGATAATTCATAGCA
This sequence comes from uncultured Flavipsychrobacter sp., assembly GCA_964585115.1. GTDB lineage: Bacteria > Bacteroidota > Bacteroidia > Chitinophagales > Chitinophagaceae > UBA5543. The sequence continues at coordinate 2,274 of CAZPDA010000061.1, read as the reverse complement.
TACAAAAGATAGCTGCTACTATCACATCTTTCAAATCAAACACAGGAGGGTTGGTAGCACCCGAGTCTGACGACAACCCATGGCATTATAAGTTTACCTGGAATCCTTGGAACATTATTGTTGCAGGAGCGTCTGGCGGTAAATACCTTGAAGGTGGTGTAACTGTCGAAGTGCCTTACGAAAAGGTGTTTGAAGATATAGTACCTGCCAACCATATAGACGCAGCAGGGGGTGACCTTGTATACTACCCTAACAGAGATAGCATTAAATACTTAGACCTTTATGAAGTGCCGGACGTAAAAACATTTGTGCGCGGCACATTTAGGCATCCCGACTTTTGCAAAGGTTGGAATGCCATGATCAAACTGGGGCTAACTGACGTAAACGATACAATAAAAGCCGAAGGTCTTACCAATGCATCTTGGCTGAAAGAAAAGACAAACTATACTAATAGCAGTAATACCATACAAGAACATGTAGCAGAACTATTACAAGTAGACACTAATAGTGATGTAATGAATATGCTATCATGGTTAGGTTTGTTTGAAGACGTTGCTATAAAGGATGGAACATATAGATCAGGAGATATCCTATTGAATATCTTACTCAGTAAATGGGCTTTGAAACCTGAGGATAAAGACATGATCGTTATGCAACATGAGGTTGTTTATGAACACAAAGGCAAGAAGCATACACTTACTAGCACAATGGTACTGAAAGGTGAAGATGGAGACCATTCTGCAATGGCTAAGACGGTGGGTATGCCTATGGCTATACTGACAAAACTAGTGCTAACAGGAAAGGTAAAACCGCCAACAGGAGTCCATATACCTAATATGCCTTCTATCTACAAACCTGTATTAGCAGACCTGAAGAGCGAAGGCATATCTTTTACCGATGTAGTGAATTAAGAGCTGACTATTATACACTAAAAAAAAGCACTACTTTAAGTAGCGCTTCAAGTCTCTTTCTGCATCTCTGCGTTTTATAGTTTCACGTTTGTCGTGTAGCTTTTTACCCTTACCTAGTCCTATGTCTAGCTTAGCATATCCTTTATCATTGGTATACATGCTTAGCGGCACTATAGTAAAGCCTTTCTCTTTTATCTTTTGTTGCCACTTACGCAGCTCTCTTTTTGTGAGTAGGAGCTTACGTTCTCTTGTCGGGTCGTGACCTGCATAGCCCGCATTCTCATATTGAGATATATGCAAACTCTTTATCCAAAGTTCACCCTCGTGAAAGAAACAGTAGCTATCATTGAAGCTGACCTTACCATTCCTTACAGATTTTATCTCAGACCCGGTCAATACAATGCCTGCACTGAGTTTGTCTTCTATGGCATACTCAAATGTAGCAGGTTTGTTCTTAATATAAACTTGGTCTTTTTTCAATGTATTACTTACCCTTCGTGAACCAGTCAATAGCTGTAACCAGTTCTTGTTTCAAGTCTTTTCTGTCTACTATATAGTCAAGGAACCCATGGTCTAATAGGAACTCAGAACGTTGGAACCCATCAGGCAGGTCTTTCTTTATCGTTTCTTTAATGACCCTTGGCCCTGCAAAACCTATCAATGCTTTTGGTTCAGCGATATTAATATCACCAAGCATTGCAAATGATGCAGTAACACCGCCTGTGGTCGGATCAGTAAGGAAAGAGATATATGGTAGCCCTGCTTTTGCTAGCCTTGTTAGCTTAGCTGAGGTCTTAGCCATTTGCATAAGAGAGAAAGCACTCTCCATCATACGTGCCCCACCAGACTTAGAGATGATCATAAAAGGCATCTTATGCTCAATAGCATAGTCAATACCTCGGCTAATCTTCTCCCCTACTACAGACCCCATAGAACCTCCGATAAAATTGAAGTTCATACATGCTACTACAAGGTCTCTACCATCTAGCTTGCCAACACCTACTGACATTGCATCAGTTAGGTCGGTCTTTTTCTGAGCAGCTTCAAGCCTGTCTTTATACGGCTTCATATCCACAAACTCTAGTTTGTCTATTGGCTTGATATTCTCGTATAGAAGTTCAAACTTGTTATCGTCGAATAATATATTGAAATACTCTTTAGCGTTTATACGAAAGTGATGGCGACACTTCGGACAAACGTATAAGTTATCTTCAAGGTCCTGTGCAGTGTTTGTTGATTTACAATCAGGACATTTATGCCAAAGCCCATCGGGTGCCTCCTTCTTCTCATGGGTACTGGTCTGTATCCCTTTCTTAATCCTTCTAAACCACCAACACCACTTAAATCATTATTACTTAAATCT
>CAZPDA010000060.1:0-14488 GCA_964585115.1 uncultured Flavipsychrobacter sp. | reverse complement strand
GGTTATATACCGTTTACAAAAATGGAAAAACCGCTCTGAATTAACAGAACGGTTTAATCAGTGTTTATTATGAAACAACTCTCCCTTGGTTAGCTAGCTGCCTTGCGGATGCTGCCATCTGCCTCTACTAACAGAAGCGGCTTTTGTTGTTGCTTACCCTCGTTATCCTCTTCATTATTGATTTTTTGCGGGTTAGCTTCCATGGCATCAGTAGGTATTACCTTTTCAATATCACTGATGTCCTTCAACTGTGGCAGGTCATCCGGAGAATTGATACCTAAGTAGTCCATAAAATTCTTAGATGTAGTGTATACCAATGGTTTACCCACTGCATCTTCTTTACGTCCTGCAATTGTTATCAGCTCTTTCTCCAGCAACTTTTGTATTGAGTAATCAGCTCCTACACCACGAATAAACTCTATCTCTGACTTGGTAACAGGTTGCTTATATGCTATGATAGCCAATGTTTCCATTGCTGCAGCAGATAGCTTCTTGATGTGCTTATCTCCATTAAGCTGCAATACGGTCTTGTGATATGCTTTCTTGGTAAGGAACTGGTATCCGCCGCCTACCTGTGTAAGCTGGAACGGATAATATGGTTCATTGTATTTTTCGTATATCGCATCCAGGCACGTAGCAATACGCTCAGGCTCTATCAACTCATCCTCAAAAGAACGGCCTAATAGCTCATGTATCTCATCCAGCATTATTGCTCTTTCGCTGGCAAATATCAGGGCCTCTATATGCGGCATTAATTGTTCTACATCCATACTGTACCTCGTTCTGGTATGTATCGAAGTTAAATAAGACCCTATTATTTATGGAGAAAAGTAATGCACAGGTGTGGGTAAAATCATGTTAAAATTGGCATCAACAGCATTTTGACATATCAACATTAATCTAGTAACTGTACCAATTCACCTGCTAGGCCGTGTATATTGCTGCTATTCGTAACATGCTCAAAAGCAACAATATGTATAAAGATATCCTTGTCTTTTACTTTGCCTGTTATTACTAATTCTGAGCGAGGAGAGCCTTCCTTTGTCAAGTATTTCAGCAACCATGCATCTAAGGTTTTCCCTGCTACTTTTACCTTCTTCTTTTGCTTGGAGAACTGTTTGTGCTTAGCTGCAATAGTAATATACTCCTCTTCCATAATGCCAAGCATCATCTCATCCAAATAAAGCCAAGCTATATAGTAGCTGCCTTTGCACTCTACTTGGAACGTAGTTTCTGCAATACAGCTATCAGGTACTTTATACTTTTTATCAAGAAAAGATACCTTCTCTTGTCCGTATGCTACCTGAGCATTAGACGCAAGAGATGCTAACAATAATGGAAATAGTAGGAAGAAGTACCTCATTAGTACTAATTTACCTAAATATTATTCAGGAACAACTGTGGTGCTACACCTAATAGAATAACTAATATGCAGGTAATAGCCATCAACAGCTTATCTGTAGCTGTGATCTCTGAATTAAGCTCCGCATCTCCTTTTTTGAAGTACATCGCTATAATAACCCTAAAGTAGTAGTAAACACTTACGGCTGCCATTAGTAGCGCGAATATCACTAACCACAATAGCTCGCCACTACCTTGGCTAAGCGCACCCATCAATACATAGTACTTGGCCATGAAACCACCTGTAAGCGGGATACCAGCAAGCGATAACAAGAATACTGTGGTGAAGAATGCTACAGCTGGCTCTTTTTTAGCCAAGCCATTAAAGCCATCGTAAGTATAATCCTTCATCTTAAGCAGTACTGCGAATATACCTATCGTTGCTACACTATAGGCTACCGCGTAGATGATCATACCTTGCCAAGCAGTAGCTGCATCTACAGCTATTACCGCAAATAGCATAAAACCTGCTTGCGCTATAGAAGAGTATGCCAACATACGCTTAACGCTTTGCTGGAATACTGCTGTAATATTACCTATGAATAAAGTAGCTGCTATGATAACTGCCATGGTCATCATCCACTGGCTGCTAAGGCTACCAAATGAGATGTGGAACAAACGTAAGAAACCAAGGAATGCACCTGCTTTTACGATAGTTGCCATGAAAGCAGTGAACGATGTAGGCGCACCATCATATACATCGGGTGTCCAAGTATGCATAGGCGCAGCCGACACTTTGAATGAGAATGCCAACATGATAAGTATGATACCACCAAGCACCATAGGGTTGAAGCTATCAGCGGCAGCAAAGTTGAATGATGTAACGCTGAATGTACCCGTAGCACCGTATACTAAAGTGATACCCATAAGTAGGATACCCGTAGTGAAGGCACCCATCAAGAAGTACTTAAGAGAAGCCTCGTTACTCTTCAGGTTACGCTTATCGCTACCTGCAAGTATGTACTGAGGTATTGATAGTATCTCGATACCGATGAAGAGTATCAACAGATTGTTGTAGGATGTAAGCAGGAATATACCACATAGTATAAAGCTGATCAGTGCAAAGTATTCTGCCACATGATTACCTACCTCTTTTATATGCTTACCTATCAGCAATACATACAATAATGTACAACCTGTCATCAACGTGTTGAACCATACAGCATAATTGCTGACGTCAAGCATGTTGTTGAAATATTGTTTTGATGTAGCACCTATCTCGGTCAACTCCCAAACGTTGATACCCAGTAGTGCAAACATTCCTAATACGGCTACGGTGACAACAGACTTTTTGTCCTTCGTCATGAAGCCGGTGTACATCAGTACGATCCCTAATATTGTAGCAGCAATAATTGCCTTCATTACTATATCAATAGTTATTTGTCAAAATTCAATAAAAACATCTACGGTGTCACAACACTCGCTACACTAGCCGTTAGCTCTAATAATGGTTTAGGATATACTCCTAAGAATATTATCAATGCTATAATTACCGATAGTCCTATATACTCGTTTACTGTAAGGTCGTTGTTCTCCTTAGCGGCTACCACACTGCCGTATGCAGTACGCTGTATCATGTTCAGCGTATAGATAGCACCTAGTATGATACCCAGACCGGCTACCACCATAAAGGTCACATTATACTCTGTAGCACTTTGGAACAATCCGTTGAACAACATGAACTCACCAATGAAACCATTAGTAAGAGGTAGTGCAATGTTTGCCAATGATACGATAACCAATGCTATCGCCATCTTAGGCATTGATGTAGCCATACCACCAAGCTCGTCCATATTTCTGGTGCCCCAGCGTTGCTCTACCATATGTACTATCAACCACATACCTGTGATGTTGATACCGTGGTTGAACATCTGCACCATAAGACCGTGCATACCTACTTCTGTATTTGCAAAAGCAACAGCACTCATCAAGCCCATGTGAGCAATAGATGAATATGCTACTAAACGCTTAAGGTCTTTCTGCATGATAGCCAATAGCGATGCATATACGATACCTATGATAGATAGTATGATGACCGTCTCCGACCAATATTCAACACCTTGTGGCACTACAGGAAGCAACCAACGGATAACCGCGAACAGACCCATCTTCACCATCAATGCACTTAGTACAATGGTAACAGGTGTGGGCGACTGCTCATATGCATCGGGCTGCCAAGTATGGAATGGGAATATCGGCATCTTGATAGCGAATGCTATGAAGATCAACCAGAATACCCAGTTCTGCTCTTGCGCTGTAAGCGAAGAACCTGCACGTACGATGTTATCCCAAGCAAAGGCATTGACACCTTGGCTTTGTAGAGATAAGTAGATCAATGCTGCTAATAGCATCAAGCTACCTAAGAATGTATAAATAAAGAATTTGAAAGTAACCTTGATCCTTCTTTCGCCACCCCACTGAGAGCAGAGGAAGTATACAGGTATCAAAGCCAACTCCCAGAAGAAGTAGAACAATAATGCATCGCCTGCTAGGAACACACCTGTGATACCTGCCTGAGACAATAGCATTAGCCCGTAGAACGACCACGGGTTATCGAACTTCTTATTGAGATTGCTGATGTATACCACCAGCATTACAATACTTACCAGCAAGCATAGCATAGCGCTCATACCATCAGCTACAAAGCTTAGCTGTGTGCCAAGGCTTGGGATCCAGTCCATAGCCCAGCTAACAGGGGCAGATGTTACATCGATGCTGACCAATGCAGATACTACCAGTGTTACCAGTGTACTAACTATGGCAGTTCCTTTAACAGAGTCATTCTTAATAAAGAAACTAAGAATACCTGCCAGCAAGGGAACTACTATGAGTAATGTCAAAATCATAATCCTAATCGCAGTATGCTATATAATTATTGAATCCACAAAAAACTTACGGCAAACAATAGTGTAATACCGATGACCATAACAAATATGTAAAAACCTACTTGCCCGTTCTGCAACAAACGAACACGGTTACTACTCCAATTCACTGCATTACCAACACCATTCACTATACCATCTATACCCATCTTCTCTACCACACTATTCAGGAATGATGATAATGCTCCTATTGGTTTTACGAACAGACCTTCATAAAGCTCATCTACATACCACTTATTCTCCAATGCTTTAGCAAGTCCTGTATTTTCTTTAAAGTTTGCTTTCTTAGTAGCGCTGTAAGCTACTATTATCATTACTACAACCAATGCTGTAGATAAGCCCATCAGCATCCACTCAGTAGCATGCTCTAGATGGTGCACCCCGAAGTTTTGCACTACAGGAGCTAAGTATGTATTAAGTGCATGATGCTCGCTCACAACAGCAGGCAAACCTATATAACCACCTATCACCGCAAATACTGCCAATACCATTAGCGGTATAGTGATAGCTGCAGGGCTTTCGTGCAAATGACTTTTTTGCTCATCAGTACCTCTGAACGTGCCAGTGAACGTAAGGAAGTAAAGACGGAACATATAGAAAGCGGTCATTAATGCCGCACCTAGTGCTAAATAATACATAACAGGGCTATGACCATAAGTAGCAGCCAGTATCTCATCTTTAGAGAAGAAACCTGAGAAGCCCGGTATACCGGAGATAGCCAAACAGCCTATTAGGAAGGTAATGCTGGTAACCTTCATCTTACCATGCAAGCCACCCATCTTGCGAATGTCTTGCTCGCCACCCATAGCGTGAATAACACTACCCGAACCTAAGAACAACAAAGCCTTGAAGAACGCGTGTGTCATAACGTGAAAAACAGCGGTAGTATATGCGCCCATACCTATAGCAAGGAACATGAAGCCCAACTGGCTTACCGTAGAGTATGCCAGTACTTTCTTAATATCGTATTGCTTGATAGCGATAGATGCTGCAAGTATAGCTGTAGCCAAACCAATGATAGCTACCAAGTGCATGGCATCAGGAGCTAAGTTGTATAGTGCATTACTACGTGCTATCATATAGATACCTGCCGTAACCATGGTAGCGGCGTGTATCAATGCAGATACAGGCGTAGGACCTGCCATCGCATCAGGTAGCCAAGTATATAAAGGTATCTGTGCACTCTTACCCATAGCACCTATGAAGAAGCATATTGCTATCCAGTTGTACGTGCTAGGAGATACTATAGCAGAACCCTCGCTTATTTGTCCGAAGAAGTCTTGATAAGTAAGTGTACCGAAGTTTAGCAATACCAATAGCATACCCACTAGGAAACCAAGGTCACCAATACGGTTCATCACAAATGCCTTCTTAGCGGCGTTGGTATTAGCTCGCTCTTTGTACCAGAAACCTATTAGTAGGTAAGAACAAAGACCTACACCTTCCCAACCGATGAACATAATAAGGTAGCTATTACCCAATACCAGTAGCAACATAGAGAACACGAAGAGATTCAGATAGGCGAAGTACTTCACCATACCCTCATCATCGTGCATATAAGATGTAGAGTATACATGTATCAAGAAACCAATACCTGTAATGATAAGCAGAAACATAGATGACAATGCATCTACCTGAAAGGCAAATGGTATGTTCAGGTCTCCTGACTGTATGAAATCGAATAGATGAACGGTTGTAGCCGTGCCACTGCTCTTCACCTCGAAGAAGATGGTCAACGAGACCACAAAAGATGCCAATACCGCAAGGCTACCGATAACGCCGCCTGCTTGTCTCGGCAGTTTCTTCCAACCCAAGCCATTGATAAGGAACCCTATCAACGGAAATAACGGAACTAAGTAAACTAAGTTTGTCATACCCCAAATTCCCCGAAGGGTATTAGTGCTTTAATCTGTTTAATATATTTATATCTACCGAGTGTACCTTACGATACATCATCACAATAACTGCCAGCCCCACTGCTACCTCTGCCGCTGCTACCACCATTATAAAGAACACGAATATCTGTGCAGAAGCATCGTTGTACATTTTAGAGAATGCTACCAACAGTAGGTTCACAGCATTCAGCATTAGCTCTATACACATGAATATAACGATGGCATTACGACGCATAAGCGTACCCATGATACCGATACAAAACAGTGCAAGACTCAAAAACATGTAATACTCTGTAGGCATAGTCTCTTATGATGTTTGTGTTTTACCTTTTTTACCTAATACTACCGCACCTATCATTGCGCTTAAGAAAAGCACACTACTTATCTCGAAAGGCAAAACAAACTCTGTAAATAATGTCTTACCAAGATTCTTTATCAATCCTATATCTGTTGCTGTTTGCTCCAGCGGCGTTACTGACGACGAACGCAATGCAGCCAATACCACTAAGAACAATATGCCCCCCGATATGAGACCTGCAAACTGCACCAGCCGGTTCTTCTGCGGTTCGGTATCAGCATTGAGGTTCATAAGCATGATAACGAACAGGAAGAGTACCATGATGGCACCTGCGTATACGATTATGTTCACCACAGCAAGGAACTGGGCATTCAATAATATATAGTGTCCTGATATTGCAAAGAAGGTAGCAATAAGGAACAATACACTGTTTACCGGATTTCGGCTCATGATAACGCCCACTGCACAACCAAGTGCCATGGCAGTAAGGAACCAGAATATCAATTCGTATGCACTCATATTATAGAATTATTCCTCCTTCATTTTTGGGTGAGGAATTAACAGGTCGTCTTTTTTATAGATCATCTTATCGCGCTCGTAATGCGTAGGCATCAACGTTTCGCTAAGATATACTGCATCTTTAGGGCAAGCCTCTTCACAGTAGCCGCAGAAGATGCAACGTAACATGTTGATCTCGTACTTAGCAGCATACTTCTCTTCACGATAAAGATTCTCTTCTCCCGGCTTACGCTCGGCAGCTTCCATTGTTATTGCCTCCGCTGGGCAGGCCAATGCACACAAACCACAAGCCGTACACTTTTCACGGCCTTCTTCATCACGATTCAGTATATGCAGACCACGGAATACAGGGCTGAAAGGACGTTTCTCCTCAGGATACTTTACCGTAGCCGACTTTTTAAATATATGTCCAAGCGTAATACTCAAGCCCTTAGCTATCGTAGGAAGATATATCTTCTCTCCGAAGGTCATCGGGCTGCGGTCTACCGCTTTTGATCTGTTCGTAAGTTTCTCCATTACGTTTCAATTTATAACACCCACAAAATCAACACACCTGTTATCAGCATATTTACCAAGGCAAGTGGTATCAATGACTTCCATCCTAGCCCCATCAGCTGATCGTAACGGAAACGTGGCAACGTCCAGCGGATGAACATAAAGAATAGAATGATAGCAATTATCTTAGTCAATAGTACTAATACGCATATTATAGTAAACAGCAACGGACCTACACCTACAGCCACCTGATCCATGAATGGGAAGTTGTACCCACCGAAGAATAGTGTTGCAATTACAGCCGAGCTAATGAATAGGTTCACATACTCTGCAAAGAGATAGAAACCCAACTTCATTGATGAATACTCTTGGTGATAACCCATGTTCAGCTCACTCTCACACTCTGCAAGGTCAAAAGGAGCACGGTTCAGCTCCGCAAATGAGCAGATAAGGAATATCAGGAAGCCAAGAGGCTGTTTAAAGAAGTTCCAAGTAAAATAGCCCTCAGACCAGAAACCATGCTGCTGATCTACGATCTCGCGCATACTTAATGTACCGGTCATCATTAGCAATGCTACCAAGCTGATACCAAAAGCAAGCTCATAAGAGACTGCCTGTGCCGCAGCACGGATACTACTTAGTAGAGAGAATTTGTTGTTAGAAGCCCATCCACCAAGCATTACACCATATACACCTACGCTCAATACGCCAAAGATGAATAGGATACCAATGTTAATGTCAGCCATTTGCAGAGAGATAACTCTGCCCGACTCTGTAACATAATCAGGCCCCCAAGGCACTACCACACTGGTCATACATGCTGTAAGCATGGCCAAAGATGGCCCTAGTATGAACAAGAAACGTGTAGAGCGGTCGGGTGTGATCTCTTCTTTAAAGAAGAGCTTACCACCATCGGCCAACGGTTGTAGCAAACCGAACGGACCCGCACGGTTAGGACCTTTACGGTCTTGCATGATACCTGCCACCTTACGCTCGCCCCATGTAGCATACATAGCCACACCTAGCGAACCTAGCAGGATAACAGAAGCCAGGATCAACTTCTCAATTATAAAGGCTGTGTCAATATCCAGTAACAGCATAGTGGCGCAAAAGTAATTAGTTGTTTATATTTTTAATTGCCTTTCTTCTCAAAATCATCTGAATGTGCAGGACCCGGTATTTCAGACAGGTGCACATTCGGCTTATTCACATCACTCTCATCATGTATATCCAGCAGTAGCCTTGGCTCTTTGCCAATTACCTTATCTATCAATACAGGCTGAGGTTTAGTATTTACATAATGTCCTTGAGAGATAACACTGTGACGACTGATCTTAGAAGGTCCTTCTATCACCCAGTCTTTAGAGTCTTTCTTCTCAAAACGACACTCGTTACATATCCAATCCTCTACTTCACCCCACTCATTCTTACGAGCAGTTACACGGAACACCTCATCCCCACGATACCACAAGCGAACCTTACCACAACACTTAGGGTTGCTACAGTCGCGGTGTGCGTCTACAGGTTTAGTGAACCATACACGATTCTTAAAGCGGAATGTTTTATCCGTCAATGCACCTACAGGGCATACATCTATCACATTCCCTATAAAGTCATTCTTAAGGTTCTTACCTAAGAATGTACTGATCTCAGCTTTATCACCACGCTCCAGTACACCATGCTCACGCTGCTCTGTAAGTTGCTCCGCAGTGTATACACAGCGGTAACATAGGATACAACGCGTCATGTGTAGCGAGATATAGTCACCAAGGTCTTCTTTCTCGAACGTACGGCGATCGAACTCATAACGAGAACCCGATGCACCATGGTCGTAGCTTAGATCCTGCAAATGACACTCACCAGCTTGGTCGCACACAGGGCAGTCCAGTGGGTGGTTTATCAATAGCATCTCTACCACACCTTTCCTTGCTTCCAACACACGAGGAGAAGTGATATTCTTCACCTCCATACCGTCCATCACACCGGTACGGCAGCTAGCCATAAGCTTTGGCATAGGGCGTGTATCTTTATCAGAACCTTTGCTCACCTCTACCAAGCAAGTACGACACTTACCCCCACTACCTTCCAGCTTGCTATAATAACACATAGCAGGTGGAGTGACATCACCACCTATCTTACGAGCAGCCTCCAGTATAGTAGTACCAGGGTCTACCTCTACCGTGACGTTATCTATTGTTACTTTAAATTTCTGCTCACTCATAACTAAAAAATAAAAAAGCAAAAAGCAAAAATCATATGCCTTTCATTTTTATTACACTCGAAGCTATGATCTTAGAAAGCTCATCCGCTTCTGCTAATAATTTATTCAGTTCATTCTTATCATAAGACATTGTATCTCTGATAAGACACAACCAATATTTTGTTTCATTGGCCGACTTTAGTGCAATATGGTAAAAGTTGATAACATCCTTTTTGCTACTACCAACACCTCCTTCTACAACATTTGCACCTATTGACGTACCGCTTCTCAATAACTGATCGAATACTGAGTAATTGATACGCTCATACTTTGCAGTATGAATAAACTTTAAAAGATCTTTAGAAAATTGAAAGCACCTCTTCTTAATATCATAAGGTTTTTCAGGTGCGTTCATTTTTCTTTTTAATTTTTTACTTATCTCTTTGCCTTAGCCTGCTTCCACTACCGGTGGTAGAGGGTCAGCATAATGTGCTAAACCAAAGTTTCTTTTCTGCGACTCTTCAGGATTCTTCACATGCCACTCAAACTCGTCACGGAAGTGACGGATAGCAGCAGCTACAGGCCATGCAGCAGCATCGCCCAGCGGACAGATGGTATTACCTTCTATCTTGCCTTGTATATCCCAAAGTAGGTCTATATCACTCATCTTTCCTTTACCGTACTCGATGTTCTTCAATATTTTGTACATCCAGCCTGTACCTTCACGACAAGGGCTACATTGTCCGCAGCTCTCGTGATTGTAGAAGTGTGCCAAGCTCATGGTATGACGCACCACACACTGGTCTTCGTCGAACACGATGAAACCACCTGAACCCATCATGGTACCTGTTTGGAAACCACCGTCAGACAAGCTCTCGTAGTTCATATAACGGGTCTCACCCTTAGCTGTCTTCAATAGTAAGTTCTGCGGTACGATAGGCACTGAAGAACCACCAGGTATACACGCCTTAAGCTTCTTACCGTTAGGGATACCACCACAGTACTCATCAGAATAGATGAACTCCTCAACAGAGATGGTCATATCTATTTCGTAAACGCCCGGCTTGTTGATATTACCACAAGCTGATATAAGCTTAGTACCCGTAGAGCGACCAACACCTATCTTAGCGTACTCCTCACCACCCATATTCATGATAGGAACTACTGCTGCCAGTGTCTCTACATTGTTCACCACCGTTGGGCGACCCCAAACTCCTTTTACTGCAGGGAATGGAGGTTTGATACGCGGATTACCGCGCTTACCCTCAAGGCTCTCTATCAATGCTGTCTCCTCACCACAGATATAAGCACCGCCACCGCGCTGTACATATATCTCACAATCAAAGCCTGAATTTTGAATGTTCTTACCTAGCCAGCCATTGTTCTTAGCTTCTGCAATGGCCTGCTCCAGTATATCCACTATCCAAGCATACTCACCACGTATATATATATAAGTAGCATTACTACCCAAAGCAAAACTACTCACTATCAAACCCTCAATAAGTACGTGAGGGATGAACTCCATTAAATAACGGTCTTTGAACGTACCTGGCTCAGACTCATCGGCATTACATACCAAGTGACGAGGCACGCCATCAGGCTTAGCCAAGAAGCTCCACTTAAGACCGGTAGGGAAACCCGCACCACCACGACCACGTAGACCGCTGGCCTTCACTTCTTCCACTATTTCGTCAGGCGTCATTTTTAGCGCCTTTTCTACTGAGCGGTACCCACCATGCTTACGATAGGTATCGTAATAACGAATACCTTCTACATGTGCATGTTCTAATAATAGTTTCATATCTATTCTAAGATCCTTACGGACTTGGTTTTATTTGTCTTTTATCTCTACAGCTTGCCTATTCACCAGTTGCCAACCAAACTTATGATGCCACTTCCATGTTTGTAAAACATGCAGGTAGAACACCAGCCCTTTACTTCCTTCAAAATCAGCATCGATAAGTAAATTGGCACGTAATATCGCTAACTTCTTATCTACCATCATCACCTCTATTCTTTTGGTCTCTACCTTGTTATAGATAATAGTACCGTTGAACAGATCTCTTATCAGCTCATCTTTTTCTTGTACCCAAGCATTGCTATGCCCATAGCTAAGCACAGGGTGCAGCATATAGTTCAAAGTAATGCTGTCTTTCTCTATCAGTGCTTTATTAAACGCATATGATGCGTCTTTTACATTATTCTTGACATCATCTTGCGCTATAGCACTACTACTATAAATAAAGAGCATTGATATGACGATGAACCACCTCATATCAATCTTCATCTGTTTCTATATATTCTTCTAATGGACCAAAGAAATGTTCTTGCCATCCGTCTTTGTGTCCTTCTACCTCTTCCTCACTTGGCAGGCCAGTGTGGCTCAATGCCACCTTTGTGCCTTCTCCGTCTGCACTTAGTTTATAATGCACTTGCGAATGTGCTGCATCTTCAGCCCAATCTGTGGTCTTCCACGTATAGGTCAGTTCATTTTCACTTATTGCAGTCACCTCACCGCTACACCATCCATCAAACATAGAGAACTTACCACCTACTTTTGCTTCCAGCTCAGCATCTCCAACACTCCACTCACTTATCAGCTGCTGATCGGTCAACAACTCCATCACCCTTTCAGGCGTGGCAGGTAAGTGAAATTCCATATTCAGGTCGTATGCCATAATCTAGTTTTGAGCAGCAGCTCTTAGTTCGTCTATTATTTGGTCTACTTTCTCTTTTGTCAAAAACTCTTTGTAATGCTTGCCTAGCTGCATCATAGGTGCATAGCCACAAGCACCCAAGCACTCCGCAGGTTTTAGTGTGAACAGACCATCCTCGGTTGTTTCTCCTGCTTTGATGTTCAGCTTTTCTTTGATGTAGTCAATGATCTCATCACTACCATTAAGCATACAAGGCCCTGTTTGGCATACCTCTAATACATACTTACCTACAGGCTTTATGTTGAACATGGTATAGAATGTAGCCACCTCGTATACCTCTATCGGCTTTATGTTCAGCAGCTCTGCCACATAATCCATAACAGGTGTATCCAACCATCCATCAAACTCTTCTTGAGCGATGTGCAACACAGGTATCAAAGCACTTTTCTGCTTCCCTTCAGGGTAGCGCGCCATGATCTCTTTTACCTTATTCAGCTTTTCTTCACTAAACTGTATCATTAACTTCAATTCAAAAGTCAAAAAAGAATGCAGTAATACTGCTGCATTCAAATATTATTAAGCATCCAGCTCGCCCGCAATTACATTCAGGCTACTGAGTGTTACAATCGCATCACTAAGCAAACCACCGCTTATTATCTCAGGGAATGCCTGATAATAGATAAAGCATGGTCTGCGGAAGTGTAGACGGTACGGTGTGCGTCCGCCATCACTTATCAGATAGAAACCAACCTCACCGTTACCACCTTCTACTGCATGGTATATCTCACCTGCCGGCACATCTATCTCACCCATCACCATTTTGAACTGGTGTATCAATGCCTCCATGCTGGTATACACTTCCTCTTTAGCCGGGAAGTGGTATTTATCAGCCTCAGGAGCGTAGAACACCTCTTTCTGTGAAGGGTCTTCTTGTTCTATCTTAGCTATTTTTTCTACTGCTTGCTTGATGATGCTATAGCTCTCCCACATTTCTCCGTTGCGCACTAAGAACCTGTCGTATACATCACCTGTAGTACCTACCGGCACTTCAAATTCAAAATCTTCGTAAGAAGAGTATGGCTGTGCTACACGTACATCATAGTCAACACCTGCTGCACGCAGGTTCGGACCTGTGAAACCATAGTTCAACGCACGCTCTGCACCAATAGGACCTGCACCAATACAACGATCCATAAAGATGCGGTTTCTATTCAGCAGTGCTTCAAACTCCTTCAATACCTTAGGGAAGGTATCGATGAACTTATGGATCTTTTGCCAAGCTGCATCAGAGAAGTTGCGCTCAAAGCCACCTACACGACCAATATTGGTAGTAAGGCGAGAGCCACATATCTCTTCATATATCTCATATATCTCTTCACGCGTTTGGAACACATACGTAAATGGTGTTAATGCACCTGTATCCACTCCTATTACGGAGTTACAGATAAGGTGATCGCCAATACGCGCCAACTCCATAATAAGCACGCGCATGTAGTCTACACGCTTTGGCAACTCCAGACCTAGCAGTCTTTCTATTGTCATGTGCCAACCCATGTTATTGATAGGCGCAGAACAATAGTTAAGCCTGTCGGTAAGTGGTGTTACCTGATAATACGGACGACGCTCTGCTATCTTCTCGAACGCACGGTGGATATACCCTACCGTTTGTTTTGAGCTCATTACCCTTTCACCATCTATTTCCAATATATTCTCGAATATACCGTGCGTAGCCGGGTGGGTAGGACCAAGATTCAGCGTGGTCGTCTCCTTTGCCAATGAATCATCGGCAAGCTGTATATTATGATTATGTTGCTCTTCAGACATTTCTAAAGTCTCTCAATCATTTTATTAATAAATAGTGCTTCCTCCACGACCAAACATCTCATCGTCCTTATCCGTACGTGTCGGGTCTTCCATCGGAAACTCTTTCCTCATCGGGAAGTGCTCCATCTCATCTACATTCAAGATACGTCTTAGATCGGGGTGACCAACAAAGTTCACACCGAAAAAGTCGTAAGATTCACGCTCCATCCAGTTTGCCGCAGAGAACAGCTCTACAGCAGAACGGATATCAGGCTGCTCTATTGGTACATATGCCTTAAGCCTAACACGTATATTATTAGTAAGGCTATGCATATGAT
>CAZPDA010000059.1:0-14735 GCA_964585115.1 uncultured Flavipsychrobacter sp. | reverse complement strand
TAAATTCAAGATTATAATATAAAAGCTATATGGGATACTTCGCACACGAAACTGCAGTTGTAGACGAAGGTTGTGATATAGGAGAGGGTACTAAGATCTGGCACTTCTCACACATTATGTCTGATTGTAAGATAGGTGATAAGTGCAACATAGGTCAGAATGTAGTTGTATCTCCTCAAGTAGTGCTTGGAAATAATGTCAAGATACAGAATAATGTATCTGTATATACAGGCGTTACTTGCGACGATGATGTTTTTCTTGGTCCTTCTTGTGTGTTTACCAATGTTACTAACCCTCGTAGCGGCGTGAATCGAAGAGGTGAATATGCTAAGACGCATGTAGGCAAGGGGGCCACTATAGGTGCTAATGCTACAATTGTCTGCGGGCACGATATAGGTGCCTACGCTTTTATAGGTGCAGGTGCTGTTGTTACTAAGGATGTATCTGCCTATGCATTGCTGGTCGGTAACCCCGCCAAACAAATAGGTTGGATGAGTGAGTACGGTCATCGCCTAGCGTTTGATGATAACGGTATAGCGATATGTGAGGAAAGTAAAGAAGAATACAAACTAGATAACGGCACCGTTACAAAAATGAACTAGCATTTTTGTAATTACTTCTTTTCGTTTACACGAGCACTAAGATGCTTGAATTTATGCTTATTCATTAAGCTTCATTTCTAAGAGCGTCTTTATATTTTATACAGTCAATACTTCATTAACTAAATATGCAAGATAAAGAGCATGATGAAGACTGGAGCTTGGTCATCAAGCCTCAGTCTAAGTTGTTGAATTTTCACTTCAAAGACCTTTGGACATATAGAGACCTTGTGATCATGTTTGTAAGAAGAGATTTCTTCGCATTATACAAGCAGACCATACTTGGGCCTCTATGGTTCTTTGTACAGCCAATACTTACTACTATAATGTTCACAGTAGTATTTGGTAACATTGCCAATATAGGTACGGATGGCATACCAAGAATACTATTCTATTTAGCAGGTCTTACCATCTGGAATTACTTTGCTGAGTGCGTTACAGCCACGTCCGAGACTTTTGTTAAGAATGCTAATATATTTGGTAAGGTTTACTTCCCTAGGTTAGTGATGCCGGTCTCTGTGGTAATATCTAACCTTATGAAGTTTGGTGTGCAGCTAGTATTGTTCTTATCAGTATATGCTTACTTCTTATTTACAAGTGATAATATTCATCCCAACTCTACAATCCTTCTTTTCCCTTTGTTAGTTGTCAATATGGGGCTGCTAGGCTTAGGCACGGGTATGACGATAAGTGCACTTACAACCAAGTATAGAGATCTTAGATTCTTAGTCACTTTCGGAGTACAACTGCTAATGTATGCTTCTGCTATTATCTACCCTCTTTCTGAAGTGCCGGAACAATATCGTTGGATAGTGGAATTAAATCCTATTGTACCAATAGTTGAAGCTTTCAAGTATGGCTTTTTAGGTAAAGGCACTATTTCAGTAGCTTCGTTGGTGCAAAGTTTTAGCATTTCAATCGTAATATTCTTAGTAGGTGTTGTAATATTCAATAAGGTAGAGAAAACCTTTATGGACACCGTATAAAAACTAATTTCCTGATGAGTAATACTGTAATAAAAGTAGAAGACCTAAGTAAGCTATACAGGCTGGGTGAAGTAGGTACAGGAACTTTAGTTCATGACATCAATAGGTCTTTTGCAAGGTTGAGAGGTAAAGATGATCCATTCGCAAAAGTTGGAGAAACGAACGATAGAAGTGTAGCTAGTAGCTCTAAATATGTATGGAGCTTAAAAGATATAAACTTTGAAGTACAACAAGGCGAGGTTCTAGGTATTATTGGTAAGAATGGTGCAGGTAAATCCACACTGTTGAAGATACTATCTCGTATCACTGCTCCTACAAAAGGTACCATCAAGACAAAAGGAAAGATTGCCAGCTTGCTGGAAGTAGGCACTGGTTTCCATCCAGACCTGACTGGTAGAGAAAATATCTTCTTGAATGGTGCTATAATGGGTATGAGGAAAGCAGAAATAAAGAAAAAGTTTGATGAGATAGTAGACTTTGCAGGAGTTGCTAGATATGTAGATACACCGGTAAAAAGATATTCATCAGGGATGACTGTAAGGCTTGGTTTTGCCGTTGCTGCCTACCTTGATGCAGAGATACTTATAGTAGATGAGGTATTAGCAGTAGGTGATATAGAATTTCAGGCAAAGGCAGTGGGCAAAATGCATGATGTTGCTGCTGAAAGTGGTAGAACGGTATTGTTCGTAAGCCACAATATGTCTTCTGTAAAATCTCTATGTACGCGCTCAATGTTGCTAAAGAATGGGCAAGTAAACTTTACAGGTAGTGTTTCTGAAGGTGTAGATAAATACCTTACTTCTGATAGTGATATGTCTGAAAGTGGCATTATACCCGTTGATATGCCGCGACCTGGTTGGAAAGGTGAAGCAAGGTTTAGAAAGGTTGTCTTGACAAATGATAATAATGAAGCAACAAAAGAGTTCTACTTCAGAAGTGCAGTAAATGTAGAAGTAGATATAGATGTACTTAAGGATATAAAGGATACTGTATTTACCATGATGATAGGAACACTTGACGGTGTTAGAGTAGTGTATAAAGATAGCTTATTAGAACACCCTAACGGTATGAGTGTGCAAGAAGGCAAGTTGAAGTTGCGCTTGCAGATCAATGAAAAACTTTTGCCAGGCTCTTATACGGTTTACTTAGGTATGGCCCATATCAACGGTAAAGATATAGATGTTGTAGAAAGAGTAAATGACTTTCATGTAATCAAAGCCAGTTACAATGCAAATGAACATTATAGATGGGAGGAGAGCCATGGGTATGTTTTGAATACAAACGAGATGCAAATAGAAAAAGTATAGTCTGTTGGTGCAAAAAAAAGTACTTGTAATAGGTAATATGAATAATAACGGATTTCCTTTAGTTCGTTATTTGAGAGATAAAGGGTTCGACGCGCATCTCTATTGCTTGAGGAATGAACCTGAACATTTTGGCCCTAGTAATGATACCTTTTCAGAGGACTTTAGGCCTTATGTGAAAAAAATAGCATGGAGCAACTTCCCTAGCGATTATTTCCATGTTAAAAAGCATGATATCAAATCTCTGCTTAAAGGCTTTGATTATATAATTGGCTCTGGTGCTTCTCCTGCATATTTGAATAGGATAAATAGATCGCTGGATATATACTTTCCTTATGGGTCTGATCTACACTATCTGCCATTTAATGTAGATAAGAGAGGTTGGAAGAAGCGCATTAAAAGCTACTTCTTATCTAAGAGTCAGAAGAAAGGTATAGAACGTTCTAGGTATTTATTCATGCAATACTCAAACGACGAGTTTGAAGGAGTAATGAAGAAACTAGATTTCAAGGGTGAACGTGTAGCTACAAACCTACCCTTTATTTATGCACCTGAGTTTAATAAAGACAACCTCAAGAATATTATTCCTCACTCAGAGTTCTACAAGATGTTTAGTAAGGTTAGGAATAGTACAGACTATATGGTGTTTTACCATTCAAGGCATGTGTGGAGGGTAGACAAAGCATCATTTCAATATAAGGGAACAGACTATTTGATACGAGCTTTTGCAAGGTTTGTGCAGGATGTGAACCCTAATGCTAAGATGGTGATGTTTGAATATGGTGAAGATGCTGAAGCTTCAAAAGAAATGGTGAACGATTTAGGTATCACAGAGAATGTGGTTTGGGTACCTAAGATGTCAAGGAAGGAGATCATGTTGGGGCTATCTATTAGTGATGTATCTGTAGCAGAGATAGGACACCCATGGGTAACTTACGGCTCAATAGTAGAGGCAAAAGCTATGGGAGTTCCACTCATTATGAATAGGAATGACCAAGAGCTTGCCAAGTTGTATGACGAACCCTACCCGGTTTATAATGCAGAGAATGAAGATGATGTTTATGACGGGCTGGTGCATTATTACAAACATCCTGAAGAGGCAAAGAAAGATGGAGAGGCTTGCAGAAAATGGTTTGATAAATACGTTGTAGAGCAGCCATTAAGCATATACATCGAAAAAATAAACAATGGATAGTAGTAAACCCAGAGTAATAATTTTTCCGGGTTCTATGCCTTCTACTACCTTTATTGATGGCCTAGCAAATGCTATGGCCAAAGAAGGCTATCCTATAGTTGTAGTTGGTAGAAAGGAGGGAGCGTATAGCTATCACAATAATGTTGAAACCATAGAGATACCAACCAGTACGGTTGGTAGGTTATGGTTCTTATTGAAGAGCTTATTCAAAGTAAGATTTAAAGATCTTGCACTAATTATAAAGAACAGAAAAGGGAATAAACGACTGTTCTTCGACCTATTGTATTATATACCACTACTGCTGGCAAAAGCTGACATCCTCCATATACAGTGGGCAACGTTTATTAGTAAAAGAGAGCTGATATTTGACCTGTTCAAAGACAGGGTTATTTTATCACTTAGAGGTACACATATTAATTACACACCGATTATAAAACCCGAGATAGCTGCTATATACAGAGATGGTTTTCCTAAAGTGTGGAGGTATCATGCAGTATCTAATGCTATTGGGGAGAAGGCTACTCAGTACGGTGCAGATCCTAAGTCTATTACTACGATATATTCTTATGTAAAAGATGATATCTTAAATACCAAGCTTAACAAAAAAAAACGCTTAAAGAAGCTCAACATCATTTCTGTTGGTAGGTTTTTTTGGAACAAGGGTTATGCATACGCTTTGGATGCTATGTATTTGCTTAAGGAAAAGGGTGTTGACTTTCAGTATAACCTGGTAGCCAAAGGTAAGGTGCCTGATAATGTTACATTTCAGATACACCAGCTAGACATCGAGAATAAGGTGAATATCATCAATGGATTACCTCATAGTGAGGTTTTATCAGCCATACAAGACGCAGACGTATTGTTATTGCCGAGTGTAGATGAAGGAATAGCAAATGTGGTATTAGAGGCAATGGCTTTAGGTACTGTGGTCGTTACTACAAACTGTGGTGGTATGGAAGAAGTAGTAGACGATGGTGTATCAGGATATGTAGTGCGTATAAGAGACGCTGAAGGCTTAGCTGCGGCAATAAGTAAGGTCAACAACATGAGTGAGGATGCCTATTACGATATGGCAGTAAAGGCTAAGGAGAGAGTTAAAAAACATCATAACATAACTGTCTTTAAACAGCGATTTAAAGACTTATATCAAATATAGCAGGACAATCTAATGAGCGCTTTTTGCGACATATTAATAGAAGGAAAACAAGGCTTTCAGCCACAGTTTACAAGATCTGGAAATACCGCTTGGGCTCACCATACCTACTATTGGCAGAGTACACCCGCAGACAATGCCGATTACCCTTTTTTAAACACGGTAGAGAATGAAGATTATAAGCTGGTAATACTAGGCCAGTTTTATGAGCAGGTAGATAATCAAGTTTTATTAAAGGATGCGATAGCCTATTGTAGTGGATTGGTGGATAGATATACCGACCCTGCCGGGCACTATATATTATTCCTAATAGATAAGCAATGCGGAGATGTACATGTACTGACCAATAGGTTTGGTACTTATCATGCATATGTTTATAATGATGGCGCTACTGCCGCAATAGCTACTTTTTACTTAGGCTTAGCTAAGCAGGCTAAGAATAAAGACCTGGATTGGGAAGGACTTACAGGATTTTTTACAATGGGTTTTTTTCCTAATGATAGTACCTACTTGCAGTGTATAAAAGTATTAGAGCCTGCTACGCACTATCATTTTGATGCTAATCTGAAAAAGATAAAGCAAAGAAGATATTGGAATTGGGTAGAGAGTAGTGAGCAGAAGTCTACTGATGAATATTTACATGATTTGCATACTTCATTATCCACTTCGCTGAATACAGCTGTTGCTGGTAAAAGAGTTGCACTACCAATTTCAGGAGGGCTAGACTCCAGAACTATAGCAGGTGTGCTTACCAACGATGAGGAAAAGTCCTACGCTTCTATCTGGGGTTATTCTTATGGTTTTGCAAAGGGACCTAAGGAAACAAAGGTGGCTCATGGTATAGCTCGTACCAGAAATATCCCTTTCCATTATTATGCAGTACCAAGATATTTATTCGATAATATTACACGTATTGCTGAGTCTACTGATCTGTTTTCATATATAGATGGTACAAGACAAGCCAGTACTGTAGATATGCTAAGGGAAAAGTCTGATGTGGTAGTAGGGGGACATTGGGGTGATGTGTGGCTAGATGGTATGGGTGTAGAGCACGAAGAAGATTTTTTGCCATTCTTTAGAAATAAGATAGTTAAGCGAGGGGCAAATTGGTTTATAGACAATCTGTGCAACGAGCATGTATTGGATAGTAACGAGTTACTTAACGACTACTTCCAAACTACAATTAGCAAATACGACTATATTAAGAATCCTGACCTGAGGATCAAAGCATACAAGACTGATAATTGGTCATTCCGCTGGACGTTATCAGGGACTAGAATGTATCAGGCAGGCGCTATGCCTGTTTTGCCATTTTATGATAAGCATGTAGTTGATGCCCTTGCTAATATCCCTGTAGAGTTTTTAAAGGGTAGAAATTTGCAAATAGAGTATTTAAAAAAGTACCATAGAGATTTAGCTAAAGTGCCTTGGCAGGAGTATGGTACTAACCTGTTTTTATATAAAACAATCAATAATCGTAATCTGCTTTACAGAGCCTATCACAAAATAAAGAGAAACATTACTCCAGGTAAATTTATATCAAGAAACTGGGAACTGTTTTACTTGAATACAGAAGGTAGGCAGCAGCTTGAAAAAGCGTTACTAGGTAATGATAAGCTAACAGGAATTGTTGGTAGTGCTAAGGTGGAGAGCTTTATTAACGAGTTTTATAACAACCCAACTCGCGACAACGGATATACTATGTCTATGCTACACACCTTTGCTAGGTTTGTAGAGTATGTTTATTAATAAGTAATGACTGATAAGAAGATCAGATTATTAATAGTAACAAATTCAATACCGCTACCGGTAGCTGATTTTTTAAGGGATAAGGTGTTTGGGCTAAGTAAGGTGTTTGATGTTCATTTAATATCAAGTGACACATCTGAAAACTTGAAAAAGTTTATAACAACTTACCCTAATGAAATTGCTACAAACAAAATTCACCTATATCATTCTGTCCATGGTATAAAAGGTAAGTTGAAACTACTGAGCACTCACTTAGGATTATTGCTAAGTAAGCCTACAGCTATTTTGCGCCTGGCTAAAAAAATTAATAAAAAAGATCTACCAGTACGCAAGAAGATATTGGAATACATACTCTTTGCTCCTATAGTGAAAATAAGTCCGGATATAGTTCATTTTGAATTTGGCACACTTGCTCATTCGCTACAAAACATTAAAGATTATACCGACTGTAAGGCTTCTGTTAGTTTCAGAGGGTATGACATGAATCATGTGGGGATAGAAGATACAAGTTATTACACCAAAGTTTGGGAGTCTTTTGATGGATTCCATTTTTTAGGAAGCGATCTAAAACGTCGAGCTAAAAATAGAGGGTATAATCAGACTAGAGGTATAGAGGCGTTGATAGCACCTGCTGTTAATACCGCTCTGTTTAATCCGCTGGAGAATTATAAGAAGCAAGAAAGAGAGAAAATAACCATTGTAAGCACCGGACGGCTGATCTGGAAGAAGGGTTATGAGTATGGTATAAGAGCAGTGCATTTACTAAAGCAACGCGGTATACCTGTTGAGTATAGAGTAATAGGTTATGGCCCTTACGAAGATGCTTTGGTATATACCATACACGAATTGGGATTAAGAAGTGAAGTGCATCTACTAGGTAAAAAGAATAAAGAAGAAATAGCTGATGAGCTTAATAACGCAGATGTGTTTCTGCACCCTGCTATATCTGAAGGCTTTTGTAATGCAGTAATAGAGGCACAAGCAATGGGCGTTCCGGTAATAGCTTCTGATGCCGGAGGACTTCCTGAGAATATTGCTGATGGAGAAACAGGGTTTGTAGTACCGATGTGGGATGTAGAAGCGATAGCGGATAAAGTGACATGGTTGTGGAATAACCAAGCCGCAATAGCTACAATGGGAGCAGCTGGTATTGAAAGAGTAAAAAATAACTTTACAGCAGAAAACCAGATAAAACAGTTTGCAGACTTTTATCAACGAGTTTATGAGTCCTGATACAAATATAGACCTAGCTTATTATTTTGACCCTAAGGCTTCAAAGCCGGTGAGCTGGAGCTATGGTCAAAAAAGAGCTTTGTTATTACCCATCAAGAACTTTTCATTTACCATTACCTGCTTGCTTGAGCAGACAGATGCAGAGTGGATACTCTTTTGGGATTATTCATTAGGAGATCCTGATATGGAGTTGGTAAAGAAGCTGACCAACTCTAAAATAGATGCATGGCATGGTGGTTTGAAGTTGGGCTTAGCGGCACAGCCGGATGTGCTGAATAACTGCGAGCCTACTTGGATATACAACTCTGATGCGGCTGATGATGTAACACATACTTCTTTCAGGCTTAGCATGCGTGCATGCTTAATAAGAACATCATTGCTTAGAAAACTGGGTGGTCTTTCTACCAGTTACGACTCATTAACAATGGCAGGCTTAGCCTTAGGGTATAGAGTAGTAAAAGGCGGTGGTATCATTAGGTATCATGCTGATCTGGTAAAAGGAGATCACGAGATAGAAGCACCTATCACACAAAGAGATGAATGGGTATTCTTAAGAGAGTTCTTTGATAAAAAGTGGCAGCTTTGGACAATACTGAACAGAGGCAACAAACTAAGTAACTATAAAGCTTGGCGTGGTACGCGCGGTATAAAAAGAAACAAACCCGATGCATGTGTGCATAGCTCTTTAAAGCTACAGCATGACGAACTACCTAAAGCAAAGGTGTCTGTATTAGTACCTACTCTAGATAGGTATAGCTATCTGCTCAATGAGCTGGAACAGCTGAATATTCAAACAGTACTTCCTCATGAAGTATTGGTGACAGACCAAACTGATGAGGCTAATAGAATACCGCTTGACTTCAGCAAATATGAAAATATCACAGTACGTTACTTCCCTCAAAATGATAAGGGGCAATGTATCGCTTGGAATAAACTACTGGAAGAAGCTAGAGGTGAGTATGTATTGTTTTTAGGAGATGATGCCGATGGCATCAAGCCGGACTTTATAGAAAAGCTATTAAGTAGTGCTGAATTTATGGATAGTGATATGGTGGCTTCAAATGTTATAGAGCTTGGCATCAACTATGATAATATCAATCATCACTATGCACTGTCTACCACATTCCCTATTACACTTATCAAAAAGTCTGTACTGTTAAAGTCGGGCTTTATGGATATGTTCTTTAATAGAAATATACGTGCCGATCATGATTTAGCTATGAGGTGTCACTTTACCGGTGCGTTAATGATATTTGACCCTACAGCTTTAGTGCATCACCACAGAGCTCCTGCGGGAGGTTTGCGTGCACACAAAGCAAGAGTAGTGACCAATTATATGGTCAAGAACTCTGTGTCTAAATTCGTTAATCCTACATCTTCAGAGATATATCTGGCTAAAAAATACTTTGGTGAAAAACAAGTGCGCAACTATGTGCGCATCAAGTATATCAACCAGCTTACCATAAAAGGTAATATCATAAAGCGTTTATTGAAGTTGGTAGTGTTTGTTATTAAACTACCATCTCTATACAGCGGATATAAAAAGAATGAGCGTTTGGCATTAGCAGAGTTGGCTAAGAATAAAAGCAACGCTTAAGAAAGAATGAAGGTCCTTCATGTAATAGATAAATTGAACATTGGCGGCGCAGAGCGCGTGTTCCTAGACGTTACACACCTACTGGTAGAAGATGGTGTGAACGTCGGTGTGATGCTATTCAATGAAGGTGGTGTACTTGATGAGCAATTGGATGATAGGCTTAAGGTACATGTGCTGAATCGTGTAAATAAGTACGCGATCAATAAAATGTATGAGGCCAACAAGATATGTACCGAGTATAACATAGTGCATGTGCACATGAGGCATGTGTATGCTTATATGAAGGTAGCTCAAAAGCTATTCAGAGGTAAGTATACAATTGTCTTTCATGACCACTTTGGTGATATTGACATCGATCCTGGCGTGCCAAAGAGCATGAAGGGCATGCTAAGACCTGATTACTATATAGGTGTTAGCAGGTCGTTGGTAGACTGGGCTGTAAGTACATTGGGTGTGTCTAAAGACAATGCCTTTTTACTATCAAACACAGTAATACCCAATAAGGATACAAAGTTTACAGCAAAGCAACAATGGCAGAAGGGTATGATGGTAGCCAACATCAGACCTACAAAGAACCTGGAGTTTGCAGTAGAGCTGGCTAAGAAAGCAGGCTCTGCTTTAGATATATATGGCAACAGATCGGACGAGGAATACTACAGCAAGATCGTTGCATCGATAGGAGACAATGAGAATATTAAATTAATAGAGGGAGTTACCAACTTTAAAGACATATATGACCAGTACGACTTTGCGATACATACAGCTAAGTCAGAAACTGGTCCGCTGGTACTAATGGAGTATATGGCTTATGGTATCCCATTTATAGCATACCGAACAGGTGAGGTAGCAGAGCAAGTGAGTGATGTAATACCACAACACCTGATGGAGAGCTTTGAGCAGGAAGAATGGATAAAGAGGATGAAAGGTCTGAGTACAGCCAAAGACACCTCTAAAAAGCTGAAAGAGGTTTTCAATAAATATTTTAGCCCCGAGCAGTATATAGCTACATGCAGAAGAATTTACGAAAGCGTAGACTACTAGTAATATCAGATACGGCAATATATAATGAAGGCGGCACACTAGAGGGCTTTGAGCCTGTAGTGCGTGAGCTGGAAAGCATACAGCACCTTTTCGACGAGATAGTATGGCTTGGTAGTGAGGTGAAAGAGCGTAATACACCACTCCGTGCCCCTAACATAGACCATATAAAAATGGTGCAGATGCCAACTGTGCATAGACAGGGTATTATCAATGCCATTGCAATACTGCTTAGCTATCCTGTATTCTTATTCTACATACTTAAGTATCTGGGTAAGGCTACACATGTACATACCAGAGCTCCTGCACACCCAGCATTGTTAGGTATGCTTATCTCTTATATTGACAAGAAGAGAATATACTGGCATAAGTATGCGGGTAACTGGAAAGAAGAGAATTTGGCATTTACCTACAAGTTGCAACGTAGCATACTTACAAAGGCTACTTTCAAGAATATCAGAGTGACGGTGAATGGTAAGTGGGAAGGCGACCCGGAACAAGTGTACCCTTTTGAGAACCCTTGTATATATGCAGATGAGCGAGAAAAAGCAGTGCAACAGTCGAAACACAAAGACTTTTCAGGTAAGCTCAAATTGGTGTTTGTAGGTAATGTAACTGCCCAGAAAGGTATACCTGAGATATTAGATGCAGTAGAGCAACAGTTGATACCTGACCGTATTGAAGAGATAAGATTTGTAGGGGCGGGACCAATGCTAGGTGAGCTGAAAGAAAGAGCTACTAAAGTTACTAACCCTAAGCTTATTGTATTAGGTCACCTTAATAGAAAAGACATCGATCATCATTATACAGACTGCCATGCTATTATACTACCAAGTAAGACCGAAGGTTTCCCTAAGGTGATAGCAGAGGCTGCGGCATATGGCTGCATCCCTATGGTTACAGATGTATCTGCAATATCGCAGTATGTACGCCATGGAGAAGTAGGATATTTGATGAATAAAAAATCTGCTGAGGAGGTGGGTAAAGTATGTACACTACTGGCAGGTAGCAATGACCTTAGTACTATGAGCGAGCGAGCGGTCAATATGACAAGCTCTTTTACTTACGAATACTTTGTAAAGCGTATCTCAAATGAGATATTTGCGATTGAAGGCAAGTGATACTTGTAATTTGTTATATACTTTTTAGATAGTAGTAGTTGGCAAACAAATTCAGTTTAAAAGATAGTAAAGCAAATAGTTTCTCTCTGTTTCAGTTGGGAGTGTTGTTAGTGATAGGTTATGCATGCTCTATTGCGCCTATAGTTGTGACAATAATGTGGGGATGTGCTGTAGTGTTTGCCTTATATGGCTATCTTAAAAAAAGGGTTGGTTGGATATGGTATACTATAATAGCATCTCCAATACTGGAAGTATTGGCACGTATGTCTAAGGCCGATTATATTCCTGATGAGGTCGGAAAATACTTTTTGGTCTTCGCAATAGGTTTGCTAGTGTTGTATAATTTGCAACATTATACCGCTAAGGCTGCGCATAGAGTAGGTTGGTTATTACTTGCTGTTATTGTACCTAGCCTCATTGTTGCACTTTCCTCATTCGATTATGAGCAATGGGTATTTAATATATTTAGTTTATTAGAATTAGCTATACTACTAATACTCATATCAAGAGAACGGTGGGATATTGAGAGATTTTGCAAGACAATTCAAGTAAGCGTAGCTTGCATTATTCCATTCTTAGTATATCTGACCATAAATACGCCTGACTTTTCTGATATAGATTTTGAACTTGGTGCTAACTCTGACACTTCAGCGGGTTTTGGTAGTAATCAGGTATCTACTATTCTAGGTTTAGGTATGTTATTGATTGTAGTGTTACTGACTTTAAAGCGTCCTTTCGTAAAGTCAAAACCAATCAACTATATATTAATAGCGTACTTATTATTTAGAGGGTTACTTACTTTTTCAAGAGGAGGGGTAGTAGTAGCTGTATTGGCTATAGCTATTGTAATGTTGCCGGCTATGTTGTCTAACCCTAGAGCGTTCGTAAGATATACTTTCATGTTCTTAGGTCTCGGAGTAATTGGTGCACTTGTTTTCGTTCAGGTAAACGACATTACGGGGAACCAACTTTTACTTAGGTATGAAGGAGAAACTCAAGGTACACAGGCAGGTGTAAAAGATAAAACTCTGGATAAGGTAACATCAGGACGATCAAAGATAATCGTTGCAGATGCACGGATATTTGCAGACTATTTACTATTTGGTGTAGGCCCCGGGGGTGCCAAATCATTAAGAGGACAATACTTTGACGGTGATTGGCACAAGGGTGGAGTTGCTGCACATACTGAATATAGTAGGTTATTAGCAGAGCATGGATTGGGTGGACTACTCGCGTGTTTAATATTGACCATATTCCCGATAATGTGGGTTTATAAACAACGAGTTCGTACTTGGAAAGGTATTGCAGGTGCATTTATGTTCTTAGCAATATTCACTAGTATGCACGCAGCTATGCGTACAAATACAACAGTGGTCTGTTTTGTTGTAGGTACAGCACCATTAGTGTTGGTCAAACAGAAGAAAAAAGTACTGGTCAAAAAAGTAGAAAGTGAGCAAACAGTGTAAGCTTTTATACATAGGCAACAAACTATCCGTACACGGATATACACCAACTAATATTGAGACTCTTGGGCCTAAATTGGAGGCTGAAGGGTATCAGCTAAATTATGCCAGTAGCAAGAAAGGCAAGTTAGCAAGGCTGTCTGATATGTGCAACGCCATACTAAAGAGCAAAGGTAAAGTAGATGTGGTGTTGATAGATACATACAGTACTTCTGCTTTTTATTTTGCTTACGTCTGTGTATTGTTCTGTAAGAAATTAGGCATCCCATATATACCCATATTGCATGGGGGAGACCTGCCAAATAGAATAAAGAACAGCCCTAAACTGTCTGAAAAGATATTCGGTCATAGTTATGATAATGTAGTGGTCTCAGGGTACATCAAGCAAAGCCTTGATGAGAATAATTATAAGAGCACACTTATACCTAACTATATAGACCTGAGTATGTATCCGTATAAACACAGAACGGAAACTACACCGCATCTGTTATGGGTACGTTCATTCTCTACAATATACAACCCTACACTTGCCATAACGGTCATGAAAGAACTATCAAAGCAGTATCCTGATGTAAAGCTTACCATGGTAGGGCCTGATAAAGATGGTAGCTTGCTGGCGTGTAAAGACCGTGCTCAGCAAGAGGGAGTAGCAGATAGAATTACATTTACAGGAAGGCTGTCAAAAGAGGACTGGATAAAGCTATCGGAGCAGCATAGTATATTCTTGAACACGACGAACTTTGACAACCTGCCTGTTAGTATCATTGAGGCAATGGCATTAGGTATGCCTATAGTATCTACTAATGTAGGTGGCGTGCCATTCTTGATAGATGATAATGTAGATGGTGTACTAGTTCCTCCAAAAGATGAGGCCGCAATGGTAAATGCTATATCATCTTTATTGAATGAGAAAGAAAAGGTGGCTGCGATAAGTAAAGCCGCACGCATTAAAGCAGAGCAGTTTGACTGGGCTGTAGTGAGTAAAGCTTGGGATAAGTTATTATCGGGTATCTGTAAACAGTCTGTTGATGCCCGTTGATGTTTTCTCATTGATACTTAAGCTGCAAGGCTATGCACTTAATAAAGCAGAGCATCAGCTAGAGCAGATACAGGCTATAAGCAAGCCTGATTTTGCTCAATGGCAAAAAGAGAAAGCATGGCAAATAGTCAAGCATCATTATAATAACAACCCTTTTTATAAGGAACTATTGGGGGCGTCCTTACCTGCTACGTGGGAAGAGTTGCCAATTTTAGCTAAGAAAGATTATCAGCATCCATTGCCTGAATTGATAACTAC
>CAZPDA010000058.1:0-14891 GCA_964585115.1 uncultured Flavipsychrobacter sp. | reverse complement strand
TACCCTGCAGGTACTTACTCTGTAGATGTAGTATACACTGCTACTCAAGACTAATAACTAAAAGACAGTTTTTTCATAGAATAGATTTTTCATGGTGATAGGTTTAGGGGACTCTTCGGAGTCCTCTTTTCGTGTTTGTAATAGCATTTATTTGAATGACACATAAACACTATTATAAACATTTGTTAATATCAACAAAATTTCGTATCATTGTATCATTATGAAACCACCGTAAGTACTTATATCATTTCTCATCGGCTATCCTTGGCCGCTTTTTTGTCTTACATATTACAGTGGTATCTAGTCTCACTTAATTAATAACTAATACAGACCTGCTGATCATTTCAGCCAGCTAACATTATGTACTATGTATGTGATGCACAAGTTCATTTGGCGATAAACTTGTGTACCAGCCCTTCTATTGCCTATTAGGTTTTGTTGATTCCGTTGACCAAAAAATTATTGACCGTATGCTAAGAGCTATGATATTGATCATGGTAGCAATGATCATACTGGTCGTTATTGCTACACAAGTGATCTTACCGATGATGATCGAAGAACTTGAATTATTCTGGATGTTCAAAAAAGGGAACAGAAAGGGCATTGTATTTACAGAAAGGACTACTGATAACTACGAAGAGCTGAACGATAAAGCTCAGGATGCTAAAGACGAATATCTAAGTGTTAAGAACATCATCAAAAAACAAAAAAGCAAGCTGGATAAAATAGATAAGAACAGCGAGCTATAACATCATTGACCAATACTATTAAAACAACACGAATAAGAAAATGAAAAAAAATACTAAGAAGATATCATTACGTAAAAAGATATGGGGCGCTGTAGTGGCAGTAGTACTTATAGTGCTACTTGGCTCCATAGGTGCTGTATTTGAAGATGTAGGCGCAGGCGAGATAGTAGTGATACAAGCCCCTATCACAGGTAAGCTAAGCATATATAAAGAGCCGGGCTGGGTAGGACAATGGTTTGGTAAAGCTACCCACTATGAGAAGTCAGCACAGTTTTGGTTCAACAGGACCACAGACTATGACCGCTCTATAAATGTAAGGTGGAATGATGCAGGTACTGCTAAGATCAGTGGCTCAGTACGTTATAAGATGCCGCTGAACAATGCACAGATAATAGACCTGCATAGTATATATGGTTCGCAAACAGCCATAGAGAACGACCTGATAGAGACCAACGTTAAAAAGTCCATCTACATGACCGGACCATTGATGAGCTCTAAGGAGTCTTATGCTGAAAAGCGCAGCTACTTGATACAGCTAATAGAAGACCAAGCAGCAAGGGGTGTATACCAGACCGTACAAAAAGATGTAAAAGCTATCGACCCTATTTCTGGGCAAGAAAAGACCATCACGATCGTAGAGATACAGTACGACAGCACAAATAACCTAAAACTTAGACAAGAGGTGTCACCACTTAAGAACTACGGCATCGCACTAAGCAACTTGTCTATAGAAGGCATTAAGTATGATGATAAGGTAGAGGCTCAGATAGAAGCTCAGCGTAAAGCGACCATGGAGGTACAGACCGCTATGGCAAAAGCTAAAGAGGCAGAGCAAAGAGCACTTACCGTAGAGAAAGAAGGACAGGCTTCTGCAGCTAAAGCTAAGTGGGAGCAAGAAGTGATCGCTGCTAAACAGATAACACAAGCAGAGATGCGCCGCAAGGTGGCCGAAGAAGATGTGAAGACAGCAGAACTTCAAAAGAAGAAAATGATACTGGAGGGTGAAGGTGAGGCCGCTAAAAAGCGTCTTGTAATGCAAGCCGATGGTGCATTGAAACAGAAGCTCGATGCATGGCTTAAAGCAGAAGAGATGAAGTGGACCGCGTTCGCACAATTCAAAGGTAACCTTGTACCAATGTACCAAAGCGGCACAGGTGGTAATAGTAAAGCACCCAATGCCATGCAATACATGGAAATAATGGGTATCAAAGCCATGAAAGACCTGTCTCTGGATATGAGTACTAAGTAGAACAGCCCCTAGCCCTATGCTAGGCCCCGCTTATGCGGGGCTTTTTCATTTGTTAACGGTTGGTTAGCCGCTTGCAAAACCATGGTTAACAAGGCCCGAAAATTTCTCCAGTTTCATTCGTGGTTGCATCTTTACATCATCAAACGAACAAACAACGAAAACAAACAAAGTTTAATTAACAAACAAAACAAACAATTATGAAAAAGATCATCGCAATCGCAGCTTTCGCATCTCTAGGTTTCGCAGCTAACGCTCAAAACGCTAATAGCTCTGCATCTCAAACAGTAAAACTATCTCTTAGCAATGCTATTGAGATCACATTTACCGGAACAGGTAACGCAACAGGTTCTGATGTAACTATCCCTTTCACAACTGTTAATGACTACGCTAACGGTGTTGAGTCTGCAGCACAGGAATTGAAAGTGCGTTCAAACAAAAACTTTACTGTAGCAGTAAAAACAAACGCTACAAACTTCTCATACAGTGGTTCTACTTCTCCTGCTCCTACAATGCCTGTAAACGGTGTTCTTGGCGTGATGGTAAGTGCAAACAGCACAGGTGGTTCTATCGGGTCTAACTTCTCAAACAGCTCATACAGCACATTGAAAAGCAGCAACCAAGACCTAATAACAAACGGTAGCCGTGGTGGTAACCAAAAATTCAGTGTCAAGTACAAAGCAACTCCAGGTTTCGCATACCCTGCAGGTACTTACTCTGTAGATGTAGTATACACTGCTACTCAAGACTAGTAAGTGATTCTCTCTCAACATAATAAAGCAGCCCCAGAGGGGCTGCTTTTATCGTATTAGTACGACAATGCCCCTATTCCCACACAACAAAAGCCCATCATTTCTGACATTTCTATATATTATTCAGATATTTACACTAACAACTACCCGATATTTCGCAACTGAGGATAAAACAAACAATGAAGTGCCTGAGCACATACTACAGAGCATGCCTTAAGGTGATATGCTGCACACTACTCTTGTTTGCATGTACCAACCCATCTACTGCACAGCTGAGCAGTAAGGTATTTCGCACCCAGTTGCTAAAAGATTCTATGATCGCGAACAACAATCGCGACTTCATGTACAACAACGTTAACATCTTCAACCTCTCTGACAGAGAGATAGTAGTAATAGTGGAGATCGACGCACCCGATGGCTGGGAACTAACCACACAAAAGATAAACACCGTAAGCCTAAAGGCTAATGAGAATACTATCATTAACCTAAGAATGCTACCATCGGGCTCTAAAACAGCTACTTGGGAAACCACAAAATTGAAATACCGATTAAATAACGGTGTAGAGGTAATAGAAGATTCATTCAAGGTAAAGGTAGAGGAGTTCCGAAAGTTCAAAGCCAGACTGCCTTTGTCTAACTATGTAATGACCAGCTATACTAAAAATATTTCCTTCCCTGTAGAGGTAAAAAACTCAGGTAATACACCTACTGAATACTTCATCAAGTTCAATAATAACTTACTAAACCTTAATTACAGGCAAGACATAACTCTTCAAGCAGGCGAAGACACCACCTATAATATTCCATTAAGACTTAGCGAAGGGCAATGGAAAATGCTAAGGAGTGAAGACATCCGTGTACAGGTAGGACAAAAGAAAGGTGATGTCATCAATATGACGCAGACTATATCTCGTGTAGGCTCTATGTTAAAGCAAAATAGCTCTGCCTATCTTGATATGCCGCTACAACTGGAAGTAGGTACTACCTATCAGCCGGGTACAGATGGCGCTCCTGACAATTTACAATACTACGGTGCAGTACATGGTCGTGTAGATTTTTCAGAGGAAGATCGTGTTGCGTTTGACTATCGGAGTAACACCTACACACAAGGACAGGTCATTAACAACAGCTTGGCACGCATTGAGTATACTGGCAAAAAGTGGTCGGCAACAGCAGGTAATATCAACCAACTATCCGACTTTATTATGGATGGGTATGGTGCGCAGGTTGGCTATAAATGGAGAGGGGAAAGGAATAGCATAAATGCATACGGTATGCTGCAGAGCAGAACAGGAGACTCTAAATTAATAGGAGTTAATAGTGACATAGGACTTTCAGAAAAAGTAACACTACATGAAAATGCCTTAGCCAATTTTGATATTGAAAGGAATCTGAACAGTTACATTTTTAAACAAGGGGCTAACATACACTTTGGAGATGACGATAACCTATACCTTACAGGTGGTGTTGGTTTGGAACAAGCAACCAATACCATAACTAACGGAGGCAAGCAGTCACAAGTAGGCTCAGTATTTGGCTACCGTTTGAAATGGAGCACCAAAGGGCTAGACGTACTATCTGAGCTACTATATAATAGTAACTCTTATCCGGGTCTTTTTAAGGGGCAGCGTATGCAAACGCATGACGTCCGTGCTAACTACAAGAGCTTCTTTGCTGGCGGGTTTTATGAATACAATTACCGCAAACAGAACCTCTATATAGACACGGCATACTTCTCTGATGTATTCAACCTACGTACTACCAACTATGGTGCTCGCTTAGGTACTAGCTTCAAAGGAGGCAACTTTACATTATCAAGCGGTAGGCAGATACAGTTGCAGAGTGCAGATACCTCTTACAACCCTGAGTATGTATTCTCTTATCTAAATGGAAGACTATCTGCCAGCTTTTTCAAAAAACTATTCATCACACTAAGCTCTTATTATGGTAGAGGTGAGCTGAAAGGTAATGAGGCTGCTACGCGTGTATGGGTCAATAGTAATCAGGGGTCTATACAGTACGACTTTATAGGCGTGAGTACTCGTTATGATAACGGCCCTTACTTCTACCACGATTATCTTAAATACCTAGAGAACCAAGATGCTACCTATCAGCGTCTGATCATCAGCCCCTATGCTCAGTTTAGCTTATTCAAAAGGGCATTGGCTTTCCGTACTCAGTTCAACTACTCTAAGATATTGCCCGAATATGCTGAGACTTCCAGCATGCTGGCCAACCTTGTGTACAACAACTATAAGAAAGGTTTTGACATCAACATATCCGGCATTGTACCTATCAATCAAAAAGAAGTGCAACCCTATGTCAATGCATCGATGAGGATACGCATACATACTCCTTTTGTAGCTGTACGTAAGTACTACACACTACGCCTTATCCTCTTTAAAGACAGTAATGCTAATGGCAAGAAAGACTCCGACGAAGAACCTATACCGGGACAAACCATCGCGCTGAACGGAGACATGTTTGTTTCAGATGAGGATGGGTACATTGTATATAAGAACATAATAAAGGCAGATTATAAGGCAGACTTTGGCTACAGCAGTAAGATAAAAGGATGGGTACCTACCGGTGGTACTATCCAACACTTTGCAGTGACAGGTAATAAGACCATCAAAATCCCTTTCAAGAAAAGTAAGATACTTAGCGGTAAGATAAATCTGGTTAAAGACAGTCGTTCTGATGCAGACTTCAAACTAGGAAATCTGAAAATTACTGCTGTGGGTATGGATACCGCCACATCATACTCTACTCTTACTAATGCTGATGGTGAATTCTACTTTAACCTACCCGCAGGTAAGTATACCGTTACACTAAATGAGGCTGCCTTTGGCGACAAGTTCAAACCTACCGAGTATGCCAAAACCGCAGACCTGCTTATCAATGACGAGATCACCGTCTATTTTGAGATAAAAGAGAAGCGCCGTAGAATCAACATCCGCAAAAAGAAGTAAAAGCCATTTCTTAATGAGTTGTTAACGAGTTGCAAACTGCTCGTTAACACATATCATATTTTTCCAATACACTGTTCAGGTTTAGATATTCGTCATGTCGAACTTATACCATCGACACAACAAATAAAAACAACATAACACAACCTACTTTACACACTTAAAAACCATACAAATGAACACTACATTATTGGATAAGAACGTGGCTGTATTCTCAAGAGTAGCCAACTATGTGGTAACCCGCCACATCAATGCAACAGCATCATCTGTATCTTATGAGTATATGCAGGAGATGATCAACAAAATGAACACCATCAATCACGTACTTATGACATCTGCCATACGCATGGTGAAGAAGGCAAAGGAAAGACATGATGTTGATATTGATGCACTTACCACATCTTTAAAAAATATTATTCACAACTCTGTTGAGCACTATGCTAAGAGTGTTCAATAAATTTAGCCAAAACGTAAACAGAAGAGGTCGTACAATATGTACGACCTCTTTAAATGTTATATAGTATCTGTTACTATGCTATTTTCTCTACCTGAGCGTAGTTAAGCTCTACCGGAGTATCACGGCCAAATATCTTAACCACAACTTTCAATTTCTTCTTCTCGTCATTCACTTCTTCAATAGTACCATTGAAGTCATTGAAAGGTCCATCAGTGATCTTAACAGTTTCGCCAACGATAAATGGATCTGCGTAGCCGATACCCTGTTCGCTAACCTCATCCATTTTACCGAACATCTTGTTCACCTCAGATCTGCGAAGCGCAGTAGGGTTATCTTTACCAAGGAAGTGTATCACACCTGTAACACCTTTTATGTGCTGTACCATCTCGTCGTTGAACTTACCGTTCTTACCTTCGACCATTAGGTAACCAGGGAAAAGTATCTTTTCGCGCAATACTTTCTTGCCACCTTGTACTTTGAAAACTTTTTCTACCGGACACAATATTTGAGTTATCGCCTCCTCCCACTTATATATCTGTACTTCTTTGTCCAGATACTCTTTTACCTTCTTCTCCTTACCGCTGACAACTCTCAGCACGTACCATTTGGTATCCTCGTTGATAGTAGTATCTTCCATGTGCTTGTTTTAGAAATTGTGCTTGAATTAACCCCCGATCAAGCCATAAAGACCTGACATCACAAAGCTGGAAATGAAGTCCATACCTTTGATCAATAGGGTAATGATAGCAAGCGCTACAAGAACGATGATCGTTGTTTGCTGCAGCTCTTCCCACGATGGCCAGGTCACTTTGTGAATAAGCTCATCGTATGCGGACTGTATGTAGCTACCGAATTTACTCATAATTAAACAATTAAAGACTGAAAAACAGTCTATTAGCACGGGTAGTAGGATTCGAACCCACATCAAAGGTTTTGGAGACCTCTATTCTACCATTGAACTATACCCGTAAATTAAAAAAGTCACCCACTTCCGGGAGACCATGGCAAAATTAAGAAATTCTTTCTAAATAATCATAATCAATCTCATTTTTTAGGCACGACCTAAAAACACAAAGAAATGAACCATTAAACACGCCTCATAGTATAAAATACTTAATATTTTAGCAGCTTGATAACAGAGCTATCAGACATATGATATTGGAACACAAAAAATTCGACCTATACCAAAAAATGGTTTTTGAGCGGGCTATACTCACCCCA
Organism: uncultured Flavipsychrobacter sp.; assembly: GCA_964585115.1. Taxonomy (GTDB): domain Bacteria; phylum Bacteroidota; class Bacteroidia; order Chitinophagales; family Chitinophagaceae; genus UBA5543. The sequence goes on along the minus strand of CAZPDA010000058.1, from coordinate 7,497 downwards.
CCATATGGCGTACCCAACAACATGACCAATGAAGCATGCTTTCTCTACGTCATAAATGGTTCTTATAGCTTGAATGGAGCAGTTGGTCACATTAGTGCTGAAGCTAAAGAAGGGGTATTAATGGAATGTGGCAACTATTATGCACAATGGTTGGAGTCTGCTAATTATGATAAATGTGAAGCAATTGCCGTTCACTTTCACCAGGATATACTAAAAAAGATATACGATACTGACTTTCCTGCATTTATAGCTAAGGCAGAGAAAGAGCAAAAACATACAGGTATTAGTAAGGTAAAAGCAGATAGCACATTACAACATTATATATCAAGCATGATCTTCTATTTTGAAAACCCTCATTTAGTTAGTGACGAGCTCTTGATACTAAAACTTAAAGAACTACTACTCTTACTGGTAAAAACAGATAATTCAGATGCTATAACAAACTTAGTAGCTAAACTATTTTCCCCTAAAGAATACAGCTTCAAGCAAATAATAGAGGCTAACATCTATACAAACCTAAGTATTGACCAACTTGCTCAACTTTCAAATATCAGCACCTCAACTTTTAAAAGAGAGTTTAACAAGCTATACCAAACCAGCCCTGCCCAATATTTCAAAACCAGAAAACTAGAAAAAGCAGCGCAACTCCTATCTAATACAGATAACCGAATAAGTGACATTGCCTATGAATGTGGGTTCAACGACGTAGCACACTTTTCCAAGTCTTTTCAGGAAACATATCATTTAGCTCCAAGCCAATATAGGTTGAGCCATAAAAACAAATCATTGAGCTAAACCACAAATGCTTCTACCAATGGGTTTCCCACTTTTGTGTTAGTCATTAAAAATCAATAGTTATGAAAAAGCTAGCAGTACTATTATCTGCATTTATTCTTTTAACACTAAACACAAAAGCACAAAAATCAACGAACATGGTAAAATCAGCAACAATAACCGTTATGCCTGTAAACATCTCTGTAGAAAAAGCTTGGGGTATAATAGGCGCGGTAGACGGTGTAGACAAGTGGTTCAGTGGCCTTATAAAAACATGCGAGGTAAATGGTGACCACAGAGTATGTGGCTTAGAGAATGGACAAACATTCAATGAACAAATTGTTTTAGTAGACCATCAAAACAAGATCTTCAGATATGATATTCCAACCCAGCCCATGATGCCTGTTACCAACCTTTCATTATATATGCGTGTATTGAAAGGTGCTAACGGAAAAACATATATAGAATGGGCAGGTAATTATGATGTAAAACCCGAAGATAAAGACAGAGCAAATGAAATGTTATTGGAAGCTTGGGAAATGGGTATTAAAAGCATTGAGAGCTATGTTGTTTCACTTAACTAGATCATGCTAGCAAAGTATAGCTTGTTTCAATAGCGAGCTATACTTTATCATTTAATCAAATGGTTATATAGTAATCATTTTTATCATTCCTCCGCTACAATCCTTATTTTTATTAAACTGGTAACTATTTAAAGGTAAGTGTAATACTTAGCGAACCTTTGCGTCTACCTTAATGTTTAATGTTATAATGAGCATTTTAGCACAATATCAAACAATAAGAAAAAGAACAGAAGAGCTCTGTGCACCACTGAAGACTGAAGACTATGTACCGCAACCTGTGGTATATGCAAGCCCTCCTAAATGGCACATTGCTCATGTCACTTGGTTTTTTGAGGAGATGATACTCAAGCAATATATGGATGGCTACAAAGAGTTCCACCCTGATTTTTGCTTTTTATTCAATAGCTACTACAATACCGTTGGCAAGCGCTCCTTGCGTGCAGAACGTGGCAACATTACCCGCCCCGGAGTAGAAGAAGTATTTGCCTACAGAGCTTATGTGGATGAACATATGGCTACATACCTCTCTAGCGATGTACCTCAAAAGGTGCAGGAGCTACTACAGCTGGGTATGAACCATGAACAACAACATCAGGAGTTATTCATTACCGACCTTAAATATGCCCTTGGGCACAACCCCATATTTCCTGTATATAAAGACGACTGCAACCTACTGCAAGACCACAATACGGAAACAGGTTTTGTACATATAGAGGAAGGGGTATATGATATAGGCTTTGAGGATGATGGCTTTTGCTATGATAATGAGTTGGGCAGGCATAGAGTATACCTACACAATTTTGACATCAGCAAAGCATTAGTGACCAATGGTGAGTACATGGAGTTCATCAAAGCAGGCGGATACAAACAATTCAACTACTGGCTGGATGAAGGCTGGGCTTGGGTCAATGCTGAGTGTATAGACTCACCACTGCACTGGCACTTCATAGACGGTGAATGGCATTACTACACACTGGCAGGGCTCAAGAAAGTAGACCCCGATGCTATGCTCGCTCATATAAGCTACTACGAAGCCAATGCCTATGCTACTTGGAAAGGTATGCGACTGCCTACAGAGGCAGAATGGGAAGTAGCCAGCGACCAACTACAGTGGGGCAAACGCTGGGAGTGGACCAATAGTGCCTACTTGGCCTATCCTAATTTTAAAATAGCAGCTGGTGCTGTTGGCGAATACAATGGCAAATTTATGGTGAACCAAATGGTGCTACGCGGAGCATCAGTAGCTACCAGTGAAGGACATAGCCGCAAAACCTATAGGAACTTTTTCCACCCACATTTTCAATGGCAATTCTCAGGAATAAGACTCGTAAAATAATGAACCAAGCTTTTATACAAGACGTAGACAATGGGCTAAGTGCTAGCCCCAAACAACTACTATCCAAATACTTTTATGATGAGATAGGCGATGCGCTATTCGTTAAGATAATGAACATGCCCGAATACTATCTTACCAACTGTGAGTATGAGATTTTTACCCAACAGGCAAAAGACATCATCAATGCATTTGATGTAGCAGACAAACCTCTAGACCTAATAGAGCTAGGCGCAGGTGACGGTACTAAGACCATAGAGCTACTCAAAGAACTACAAGGCAAAAAGGACTTTACCTACATGCCTATAGATATATCTCAGAACGCGCTAGACCTGCTTAGTGCAAGGCTGGCTAAAGAAGTACCTGATATAAATGTAAAACCATTACAAGGCGACTACTTCAGCGTACTGGGAGATATACAAAGCAGCGACAACTGTAAGGTTATCCTCTTTTTAGGGTCTAACATAGGGAACATGCTTGACCATAATGCCCGTAGGTTCATCAACCAGCTTAGCGACAGGATGAGCCCTAAGGATAAACTTCTACTAGGTGTAGACCTGAAGAAAGACCCGAGCATTATACTACCGGCATATAATGATGCACAAGGCATTACCAAGACATTCAACCTGAACCTGCTGGCACGTATCAATAAAGAGCTTGGTGGCAACTTTGATATAGAGCAGTTTGACCACAGACCAAGATACAATGAAGAGGAAGGCAGAGCTGAAAGCTATATAGAAAGCCTTGCCGACCAAGACGTAACCATAGAGGCTACGGGTAAGACCTACCACTTTGACAAAGGTGAGCGTATCCATATGGAGATATCGCGCAAGTATGATAACGATACGGTCAACGATATCATTAGCGAGACAGGTCTATACATCAAGCAGAAGTTTACCGATAGTAAGAACTACTATGCTGACTTTTTGCTAGAAAAAGAATAACAACAAAACACAATAGATATGAAAGCAACATGGAATGGTAAAGTACTCGCCGAGAGCAGCGAGACCAGAGTAATAGAAGGCAACCATTACTTTCCGCCAGAGAGTATCAATAAAGAGTTCTTTAAAGATAGCGACACGCATACCGTATGCCCGTGGAAGGGTACGGCATCTTACTATACTGTAACCGTAGAGGGCAAAGAGAACCCTGATGCTGCATGGTATTACCCTGAAACATCAGAGCTAGCTGAAGCTATAAAAGGCTATATCGCCTTCTGGAAAGGAGTAGAAGTAACTAAAGACTAACGCTTAATACAATCAATCAACTTCTTGATATCCGCTTCTGTATTATAATAATGTATGCCGAGGCGGATATTACCTCCACGCTGAGATGCTACTATATTATGCTCTTGTAGCTTATCCCAAATACTACCTTCATCTTTCAAAAGTATTATAGATGCACGTTCATCCATAGTATCATTACCTAAGTACTCAATACCATTTTCACCAAGCTGGTCTAGCAAGTGCTGAGATAGCTTTCTGTTATATTGCTCAATATCGCTTACCCCCATATCCAGCTTATGGTTGATAGCGGCATGCAATACAGCAAAGCCATACATATTAGGGTGACCAGGTTCAAAGCTTCTTACACTCGGCTCATACTGCCACTTATCATCCTTCATCACATAGCTATTATGGCCCCCTACTTTTGGCGTATACTTCTTTAGAAACTCAGGGCTCATATACATGATGCCCGTACCAAAGCCTGCATTCATCCACTTGTAGTTACTGGAGATAAGCACATCCATTGGTAGCTCTTCAAGGTTGATGTCTATAGCACCTAAGCTCTGTGTAGCATCCACTATGAATGATACATTATGCTCGCGACATAATGCGCCAAGCTCTTTTATATCCAGTTTATACCCGCTCAACCATTGCACATGACTAACGGCTAACACGTCTACCTTACCGCTTACTATTAGCTGCTTCATCTCCATCACATCTACAGCAAAACCATCCGTATCATCTACCCAAGTAATGTCGAAACCATTTATCTTAAATGGCTCTGTAAGCGATGGATAATCTCCCTTATAAAGTAACACACGTTCGTCACCTTTTAGCGACTGCACTACACCATTCATACCCCAAGAAAAGTTGGGTAGCAATGCAATATTATTTGCAGTAGTGTTTATCAATTTAGCCACCACCTCTCTTAACTCTGGCTGTACCTCATCTCTCCACTGCTCTGCATATTTGCTGGCATTATCTGCCATGTTGTTGTATAGCTCTTCCGCCTTTTCTGTAAATGCGCTTGGGATCAGTCCACAAGCTGCTGTATTCAAGTATGTTCTATTTGGCATTATTGTTATTTACTTCTTTTGAAAAGTTAAGTAAAATGCAGCTATTATCGTTACACAAATACCTTGCATAAAATATATTGGTGTCTTCAAGTATCTGAAAAGCAAACACTACACGGTCTTGATATCGTACTCCATCTACTTTTTTATTTACAGGCATTACAGATATTTGTTTGACCTTCATCATAGTATCTACATACTTATAGCCTGTACGTATCGTAAATGTGTCTATCAAATACTCGTAAGCTAATGCTGCACGAACATGAGACCGCCTATACTTTGCCGTATCCATATCAGGAATCTGCCCCAACACTGCTATTTCCTTATCTAGCTTTTCCTTATCTCTCAAGTTATTCATATCTATATCAGTAGAGTCTGTATAGTAGGTAGTATATTCTTCTCCTATATAATCGTCAGTTGATGTTAACCTTACCCATATTGCTAAACCGAAAAACAAGGTGTAAATAATAAGCTGTGCTCTGAAGAGTTTCTTGAAGTACTTTTTATTTGAAATATTTAATGACCGCTTCATTAAATACATGATAAGGGCTACTATTACTATTAGCACAAGCAGAAACACCTCAGCTCTTCTTAAAGCATCCAACACCAATACTATTTCATCTACTCCATTTAATATTAGTAGTACTATAAAAAGCAGCAGTACATTCCCAACAAACAGTAAAAGGTTCTTCTTCAATTGATATGGTTTTTACGTAGGTCTTCTATAAAATTAATAATCTTTATCTTGAAGCTATAAACAAGCATCATTTCTGATAAGCAAGCACATACCAAACGACTGAACCACTCTGTATTCTGGCCACCTTTTTTATTGCTGGTTGCCGCATTGACATACAGCCTCGCCAATAAAGATGGCTTCTTGCAATTGGTAAATAATGCCAACACATGGATACTCAATCACTTTGATACGGCATTCAACTATACCAGCTTCTTCATGGTTGTACTCTGTCTTATCATTTACTTTTCGCCCATAGGCAAAGTGAAGATAGGTGGTGATAATGCACAGCCATTGCTGAATCGTTACCGTTGGTTCTCCATCATACTTTGTACCACCATAGCTGTTGGTATACTATTTTGGGGTTCGGCAGAGCCTGTATATCATATCAGTTCACCGCCTAGTTCGTTAGCATTAAGTACCGATGCAGACAAAGCAGCATTTAGCATGTCTACCGTGTTCATGCATTGGAGCTTTACTCCTTATGCCATATACACCATCCCTGCATTGCTATTTGCACTTGGCTACTATAATCGCAAGCAGAAGTTCTCTCTAAGCTCTATGCTATTCCCCATAACAAAGAATACTGACCATAAATGGTGGGGCATCACACTGAACAACATTTGCCTTTTTGCTTTGGTAGCAGGTATGGCAGCTTCGCTTGGTGCAGGCATACTCAGCCTATCAGGAGGCTTAGCTAGTATAGCAGGCGTGGCTAACAATGCTTGGCTAACAGGCATCATTACCATAGTTATTGTTGCATCGTTTACCTTATCTGCAGCAACAGGTTTGCTAAAAGGTATACGCATATTATCATCTATCAACGTAGCTATATTCATTGCCCTGTGCATATTGGTTGCCGCACTTGGTCCTACAAGAGAATTGGTCGGCTATATGTTTGCAGGACTAAAAGAGTATGCTATCAACTTCGTGCCACATAGCTTGTCTACAGGGGCTTTTACAGACAAAGAATGGACACATAGCTGGACCACTTTTTACTGGGCCAACTGGATGGCATGGGCACCAGTCACAGCACTGTTCCTTGGGCGTATAGCTTATGGATATACCGTTCGTCAGTTCATACTTTTCAACTGGTTGATACCCTCACTATTCGGTATCGTATGGATGTCCATATTTAGCGGAACAAGCATCTACTACGAACTACAAGAAGGTATGAACCTAACAAGCGTGCTACAGTCAAAAGGACCGGAAGCCATTATATATAGTGTGCTGAACGACTTTCCTATTGCTACAATATTGATAGTGATATTCCTTATTAGCATGCTGATATCATACGTTACTGCTGCCGATTCAAACACAGAAGCCATGTCAGGCATTAGCACAGAAGGGCTTTCGCCTGATAGTCCCAACCCGCCTATCTACATCAAATACCTATGGGGTATAGTAGTAGGGGCTGTAGCTTGGATAATGATATCATTCTCCGGTATTGATGGAGTAAAAATGCTTAGCAACCTTGGTGGACTACCTGCATTATTTCTGCTGATGCTCTGCTGCGTAGGTGTAGTTGTATTGATAATACGCAGAAAGAAGCTACTTTAATTTGTTGTTTTTTGTTGTAAAACGCAGCTTATTTTATAACAGCAAGTTTACAGTGCTACGTAACAATTAATAGTCAACAACTTACACATAAGCAATGGTTAACTATGCTGCATTTTGTTGCAACCTTACAACAAAACCATTGCTTAAACACATGTAAACGATAGGGTTTCAAAGAGCTGTATTTTCAACTACAAAAATACAACTTTTAATAAGT
>CAZPDA010000057.1:0-15053 GCA_964585115.1 uncultured Flavipsychrobacter sp. | reverse complement strand
TGAAAAGCAGCAACCAAGACCTAATAACAAACGGTAGCCGTGGTGGTAACCAAAAGTTCAGTGTTAAGTACAAAGCAACTCCTGGTTTCGCATATCCGGCAGGTACTTACTCAGTAGATGTAGTATACACTGCTACTCAAGACTAAGACTTAAATAGCTCTCTCAAATAAAAAATTAGCAGCCCCGTAAGGCTGCTTTTTCTATTTTTAGTTAGGATAAGTATTTTCCCACAATTGGGACTCTTCGTCCCACTCCAAAGGCTTTGGGCGAGACCCTAATAATTGGGCAAAACTGGTTCCTTTTGTATTCATTCATATTTACCATACGTAGGATACGGTCTACTAATTCTTTTTCAAACCCCTGTGCTACTATTTCTTTTGGCCCTTGTCTGCGCTCTATATATTGGTAGAGTATAGGGTCTAGCACATCATATTCAGGAAGGCTATCACTATCTTTTTGGTCTGGTCTTAATTCGGCAGATGGTGCTTTCTCAATAATGTTATTGGGGATGACCTCTTTGTCTCTGTTAATATATTTGGCCAATGCATATACTTGCACTTTGTATAGGTCGCCTAGCACACCTAGCCCACCGGCCATATCTCCATATAGTGTACCATAGCCTGTAGCTAGCTCACTCTTATTAGAAGTGTTGAGCAAAATTGAACCAAACTTATTAGACATAGCCATTACCAAAGCTCCGCGTATACGAGATTGTAAGTTCTCTTCTGCAACGTTGAATGGTAGGTCTTTAAAAACAGGTTTCAGTGTTGTTTGAAACTGCTCGAATATGTCTTTTATAGGAAGTGTGTCGTATGGGTTATTCAGGTTTTGAGATAACTGCTCAGCATCAGAAACAGAATGGTCTGTAGAGAATTGAGACGGCATTAATAATGCATGCACATTTTCAGAGCCTAAAGCATGACATGCCAATGCTAATGTTACAGCGCTGTCAATACCACCTGAGGATGCTACAATGGCTTTCTTAAAGCCCATTTTGCCAAAGTAGTCCTTAATACCTAGTACCAAAGCTTCATATATCTCATCTATATCCAAAGAGTGTTCAAGCTCATTGGGCATAGGGTCTGTATATGGAATGTCATCAGCGTGTTTAACGATAGGCTGAGAGAAGGTATTATCCTCATTGAAGTCTACAACAGACATCGCTTCTTTGAAGTAAGGTAGCTCAGATATGAGGTTTGCCTTAGCATCCATTACCACAGAACCTCCATCAAATACTATTTCTGTTTGAGAACCAACGGTGTTACAGTATACCATTGGTATCTTATATTTCTCTACATTCCTTTTTACGATACCTAAGCGCTCTTCAGCCTGTGCATAGTCAAAAGGAGAGGCACTAATGTTTATCATTAGGTCAGGCTGCTGCTGCTTAAGGATATTCATTGGGCAGGTTCTATACAAAGGATTGTTACCCAGATTCCATATATCCTCACATATGGTCAATGCTATGGTTTTGCCTTTGAAGTCAATCGTCCCCCATTCGTATGCAGGCTCAAAATACCTGTTCTCATCAAAAATGTCGTAAGTAGGTAAGAGCGTTTTATTGGCAATGCTTTTTATCTTCTTGTCGTACAGAAAGTAGGCGCTATTGAAGAGGTCTTTCCCTTCTGTTCTACCATTGCGAGATGGAGCACCTACAATAACCCCGATAGTGTCAGCCTCTTCTCTTATTTGGTCTATCGACTCAAGACTTTGCTCAATAAAATCATTGAACTCTAAGAAATCTCTCGGGGGATAGCCGCATACTGCTAATTCTGAAAAAACAACCAGGTCGCCTCCTTGTTGCTTAGCCTCACGTACCGTATCAATTATCTTCTTTGTGTTCGCTTCAAAGTTACCAATGTGGTAATTCTGTTGCGCAAGGAATATCTTCATAACCTAAGCAAAATTAGGGGTAAATATACAGTCAACCCATATCAATAGGGAAGAAATGCCTTAAAATGTTCCTAAGTGCTAAAAGAATATTCCCAGTCTTAAGCTAACGTTGTTCAGGCGTGTATTTCCGTCAGAGAAGCTGCCTTTGTAGTCAAGGTCAATCTCTTTTGGCGTAGTTACATCCGGCGTGAAACCATTATTAAAGAAAAGACCTGCATAAAAGCTTAATTTATTGGTCAGTGGGTACTCAAGACCACCGCCAAGGTTTAGCTGAAATAACACAGGAGTGATAGAAAGGCTACCTCTTAGTTTTTCATTATCTCCCATAACAGTATAGTCTACCGTAGAGCCATTCATTGTATCTGTATATACTACTTCGTAAGTAGCTTTCTTAGAAAGGTTAATGCCAAGTGTAACACCAATATTACCAAATACCTTTACCCCACCTGAAAGCTCATCGCTAAGTAATTTAAGACCAAAAGGAATCTCTAGGTATTGAAGATTGTAGTCAAAACGTGCATTCTTAACGATATTGTTGGTAGAAGGCGCATTGTTATTATTCACGTCATACGTAGCTTCAATTATGCCTCCTGTAGTGTTTAGCTGAAAACCTGTAGCTATACCATAGTTAGAAGTAAAAAAGTAGTCTGCCATCAACCCCCACGAAAAGCCAATATTGCTTCCACCACTCTCTACATTGTAGAGCCTATCATTACTTTTTGATGAAGCTGGCTTCATCCAAGATATATTTGGTGCCACTACAAGACCGAACCTTGTTTTTCTAAGGTCTATCTTTCCTCCCGGGTCTGTATCGTTATAAGTGTATTGTGCAAATGTGCTATGAGCAATAAATGTTAGTACTAATACAGTAAGTAGTTTTTTCATAATATGTACAGGTTTGTTCTAATGTTTAAAACAATTCTATGTTATACTAGTTCAGTAATATTATTTTTGCCGACATAAAAGTAAGAGCAAATAACGGGATGTTACCAAAACTGCGTATGAAATATATGAACAAGTGGGGAAAAATACTGGGTCTAGCCGTGATATTTAGCAGCGTATTAATACTACAAAGCTGTGATGATGAGGAGAATACACCTGATGTGTCTGCTATAGAGGTTAATTTAGAAACACATCGCTTTGATAAAGCACTATATGCTTTAGATACTAATAATATAACAACAAGCCTTACAGACCTTAAAGGTCAGTATCCTGAATTCGTTGATTTTTATCTGGATACATTGATGGGTTTCCCTATACGTAATGATTATTCTGAGAATAATCCTGCTATAACAAAAGGGTTGTTGACCTTTTTGACGCATAAGGATTATAGAGGGCTATATGATACGATTCAAGTACACTATCCTAATACAGATGAAATAGATGAAGAACTAACTAAAGGGTTTAAGTATTTAAAACACTACTTCCCAGACTATCAAGTACCTAAAGTGATATATCTATCTGCCGGACTGAGTAGGATAGGAGCTTTTACTTATGGTTCTGATGTAGTAGGTGTTGCGTTAGACATGTTCTTAGGAGCTGATTATCCTTATTATAAATCAGTTGGTGTGGCCGACTATATGAAGGTAAAACTCGACAAAGGATATATACCTGTTGCTGTATTTCAAGCTATCTATAGAGACTTTCACCCTGTAAGAATGGAGCAAAGTACTCTGTTAGAGTTGATGATACAAAGTGGTAAGGAGATGTACTATACACATAAAGTATTGCCATTCCTTGATGAGCATTACATTTTTGGCTATACACAAGACCAGATGCAATGGTGTAAAGACAATGAGGCTATGGTCTATAATTTCTTTGTGCAGCAAAAGCTACTATATGATAACACTATGCAGAAAGTAGTGAGGTATGTGATGGATGGACCAAGTGCTACGGGAATGCCTGACCAGAGCCCAGGTAGTGTTGGTAGCTACATTGGCTATAGGGTAGTTGAAGAATATATGAAAAAGAATCAGGATGTAACATTGATAGACCTTTTATCAAAAGAGGTACCCGCTCAGCAAATGTTGCAAGAATCTAAGTACAAGCCTAAATAAAATTATAAACAACACAACCTCCATATTATGAAAAAAGTTCTACTATTAGTATTTGTGGTATTAACTACTATTAATGCAAACGCGCAGCTAGATGAGACAGACGACTGGCGCAAATCATTATCTACCAACAATAAAGACACTGTAGCGTGGGTATACGGTGGTGTATTCAACGTTGGTTTTAACCAAGGCTTTCTGCACAACTGGGCTGCAGGAGGTGAGGTGGCTTCTATTAGTGTTAATGGTCTATTCAATGGTTTTTTGAATAGAATGTATCATAGAAGTATTTGGAGTAACAATTTGGATATGACCTACAGTTTGTTCTATGCATATTCTAATAGCTTTATTCCAAGAAAGGTGGACGACCGTATAGATTTTACCTCTAAATATGGTTACCGCCTTGACCCTAAAAGTGATTTTTACCTAACAGGCTTATTCAACTTTAAGTCTCAGTTCACTCAGGGCTATGACTATGACCTACCTAGATGGGATACAATGCCTACGTCAGACTTTATGTCTCCTGCATACTTTATAGGTGCGGCAGGTATTGAGTATAGAAAAGGTAATAACTTGACTTTATTCTTGTCTCCTGTAGCTGCTCGGCTTACTACCGCTGATAAGAAATATACATTACGCGACCCTGAAGGAGCATTTGGCGTAGCGTATGGTGAAACTACTCGTTTTGAGTTAGGCGCATATTTCTCAGGTAGATATACGGTTGATATCTCTAAGAAAATGGTCTATAAGACCAGAGTTGATCTATATTCAAACTACTTAGCAAAAGATTATACAGATACTTTGGGTAATGTGGTGAAGGAAGATAATCCGGGTAACATAGATATACTATGGGATAACTTGTTCTCTTACAAGGTGAATAAGAGTATCTCAATAGCTATCGGAGCAACGTTTATTTATGATAATGACCTTCCATACGAAACTACTTATGTAGATGAGAATGGGGTTACTCAAGAGAAGGATGAGCCGGGTAGCGACCTTGGTTGGACGCAGATAAAGCAGATAATGACCTTGGGTTTCCAATATAAGTTCTAGATATGTATTGTAACCTGAAAAGGTTATTTTTGGTATCTCCGCAATTTTGCGAATAAAATAGTGTGTAAGAAAGTATAGATGTCTACTACAGGGTATCAGATAAAATTACCGCAGTTTGAAGGTCCTTTCGACCTGCTCTTGTTCTTTATAGAGCGAGATGAGTTGGATATATATAATATACCCATCAATGGTATCATAAAGGATTTTCTTGCGTACATCCATGAGCTCGAGGCTCTGAATATAGAACTGGCGAGTGAGTTCATTCTATTCGTTTCTACACTTATGAGGATAAAGGCCAAAATGCTACTACCTCGTAAAGAAGTAGATGAAGAAGGTAACGAGATAGACCCAAGACAAGAACTTGTAGACAAGCTAGTAGAGTATAAGCGTTTTAAAGAAGCTTCTGATGAGATGGCTTCTCTTGAAGCAGAGCGTTTGTTGCAGCAAAAGCGTGGAAATATTAAGAAAGAGCTGGATGCTATCAGTGATGAATATTCAGAAGGTACTGAGATGCAGACAGTTACCATGTATAAGCTAATGCAGTCTTTTGAGCGTGTGATGAACAAACTCAAAACTAGACTGGATAAGCCTCAACACGTAGTTGTAAAGTATAACTACAGTATGGATGGGCAAAGAACCTACTTGATAGACTATCTGCAAAAAGATAGAAAAGTAGCTTTTGAGTCTATATTCTCTCAGGCAGAGAATAGGATACATGCTATTTTTACGTTCTTATCGCTTTTAGAGCTTGTTCAGCAGAAGTTCTTGACCATTATGATAGGTAGTGGTAGGAACAACTTTATACTAGAGTGGAATGATAACCGTGAAGAGCAATTAAAATATGACAATGATAATGAGGAAAATGCTAGTGATAATGAAGAACTGGCATAGTAATTGTTTCTAAATTATTATCAGGTTGCTATATAAAGCCCCTTCACACTAGTTTATTTAGTAGTAGAGGGGTTTTTCTTTTTACTGCCCATAATATCTATGCTTGATGTAATGCTAACTGGTGTTTCCTTCCCTGCAAAATCTATAGTGCCAGATATTTGTTGCTCGAACCTACCATTGGTTATAAGCCCCGATAATATTTGAACGTCTAAACTACCAGACTGTATACCCATTATAGACATCTTAGCATTTCCCATCTGTGTATTGCTATCAGAGGCTATTCTTGAGGATACCTCTATATGAGCTACTGGTCCGTTCAGGAACATCAGTTTGTAGTTGTTGGTCACATTAATGGTTAGGAATCCGATAGACGTCTTGAACTGTTTTTGCCAGGTCTCACCTACTTTTACCGGGTGGTTAGGGTATATGTGTAACGCTTGGGTCAATACTTTCCTGAAAGAGCTGTCACTTATTATTCTGTCTCCATGCTCTATAAAGCCTTCCTCTGATATTGCCCCGTTTGCAGATATGGTCATAGCAAAGGGCTTATCTATCATATCTCTGATACCTTGGTATATGGTTATGCTACCATCGTCATTATCTGTGTCAAATTCAGTATTGATAGCATCTCCACCAGAGCTTAGTATCAGTCTATTATAGGTTACGGATAGTTCTGTCCTGTTTTGTTGTTTAGATACTAGGCTGAAGGTACTCGCAATGGTCATGTCCTGGTCGATAGTGACTTCTTTACCGTCATCCATTTGAGGGGTAAGTGCTACATGGCTTTTAATAAGGTAATGGAATGATGAATCCTTATCAATGTTAAATTGTAGCGGGAGAACCGTATTCTGCCCATATTGCTCTTGCTCACAGCCACACAGAGCTATGGCCACTAACAAAATGGTAAACAGATATGGGTATCGCGTATTCATCCGACTATATGTAGCAAACAAATATAATGATATGAAACTGCAATGTGTTGTTTCGGTCAGGTTTGGTTAATTTTGCAGCCAAATATTATCAGCCTGTGGCAAATATCTTAGCAATAGAGTCTTCTTGTGACGAGACAAGTGCTGCTATCATAAAAGATGGCAAGGTGCTCAGTAATCTTATTGCAACACAAAAAGTGCACGAAAAATATGGTGGGGTAGTACCTGAGATGGCATCTCGTGCGCATATGCAAAAGATAGTGCCTGTGGTAGATGTAGCTATAAAAGAAGCAGGCATAGCTAAAGATGATATAGATGCGGTTGCCTTTACCCAAGCTCCCGGATTGATAGGTTCTTTATTAGTAGGTGCATGTTTTGCCAAGGCCTATGCGCAAGCTTTAGGTAAACCTTTGATAGCAGTACACCATATGCAAGCGCATGTACTGGCTCATTTTATAGAAGACCCCAAACCAAAGTTTCCATTCTTATGCCTTACTGTTTCCGGAGGGCATACGCAGATAGTGCTTGTGAAAGACCATTTGGATATGGAAGTGATAGGCGAGACAATGGATGATGCCGCAGGAGAAGCCTTTGATAAGGTGGCTAAGATGCTAGGGCTTCCATACCCTGGCGGACCGATGGTAGACAAACTGGCTAAAGAGGGTGACCCGCTAAAGTTTCAGTTCCCAATATCTGATATGAAGGATTATGAGTTCAGCTTTAGTGGTATTAAAACAGCAGTACTCTACTTCCTACAAAAGGAGAAAAAGAAACAAGAAGACTTTGTAGAACAGAACATCAAAGATATTTGTGCTTCGGTACAATACACGATCATTAAGACGCTGATGAAAAAGCTGGTAAAAGCAGCAGATGACCTTGGTATAAAGCATGTGGGTATAGCAGGTGGTGTTTCTGCTAATAGCGGATTAAGAGCCGAGCTACAGCGTATTGGAGATGAGAAAGGGTGGCAGGTATTTATTCCTAAGTTTGAATATTGTACAGATAATGCAGCTATGATAGGTATTACAGGATATTATAAGTATCTAAAAGAAGAGTTTGCGGAGCTTTCAATCAGTCCTACGGCTAGAGCTACTTGGTAATGAGTAATAGCTATTTTCAATTTAAACAGTTTACAGTTCATCAAGAGCACTGTGCTATGAAGGTGTCAACCGATGCTTGTATACAAGGAGCATGGACATCTGTAGAGCCATCAGTAAGTAAAGTGTTGGATATAGGTGCAGGTACAGGTCTGTTATCATTGATGTTAGCCCAGCGTTTTGATCATATTGATATAGATGCAGTAGAGCTGGATAAAGGTGCTGCTGAGCAAGCTAAGAAGAATATAAAAAATGCTCCTTGGTGTAATAGAATTAGCCTTTACCATTCAGATATTAAAAGCTACAGGTCTGGTCAGCTATATGATATGATCATCTGCAATCCTCCATTCTTTCAAAACAGCTTGCAGAGTGATAAGATGAACCGAAATATGGCAAGGCATACTGATAGCCTCAGCTATAAAGACCTATTAATGTCTTTCGACCGTTTATTGACTTCCGATGGGTATGCATCTGTTATGCTCCCCGTTGCTGAGTTTGAAATATGGGAGAAGTTGCTACATGAAAATGATTGGTCTGTTTTTACTAAGCTATTAGTAAAGCCCCGTGCAGAACAAAAGCATAATAGAGTAATAAGCTTATGCAAGAGGGGAGCTGTTAGTAATGTACAGTCCCAAGAGTTATGTATTTACGATACTGATGGGTATACTAAAGAGTTTGTTCAACTGTTAGCACTTTTCTATCTGAAGTTATAAGAGTTAGATGTGGTCTTCAGACTGCTTATCCTCCTCCATGATGTGTTTCTCTACTAGTACCTTATGGTATAGAGAGTGTCTCACATACTTACGTGTAATGAAATAGGATATTGCTGTTACTATCATGAATGGTATGAAAAGCATATATCCACCGGTTATCTCTGCTAAAAGGAATATAGCCGTAAGTGGAGAGTGCATTACGCCCGCTAATACTCCTGCCATTGCAGCTACTATAAAGTTGGATGTACTTAGCTCACCAAATAGCCCTGTTAGGTTTACCACGTATGCGAATAGAAAGCCAAGGATACCGCCTATCATTAATGAAGGTGCAAAGATACCTCCATTACCACCCGCGCCAGTAGTTAGTGCTGCTGATACAGGTTTGAATGCTAATAATAATACACACATCAAGATGATGCCTACATGTTTATTAGGGAAGAATGACGCAAATGAGTGTTCTGTTACCACACTGCTATTGCCACTGAGCAATTCTGTAATTGTATGATAGCCCTCTCCATATAGCCCTGGTACTATGAAGATTATAGCACACAAAGGAATACTACCTAGCAGCCATGTCTTCCAGTTTTGTTTTCGTTTAAAGAAATAACCCTCAAGACGTTCTACTACGTTAGTAGTATATACAGATGCTAATCCACAGATACTGCCTAGTAATATATAGAATGGTATAGAGTGCATATCCCAGTTCTGAACCTCTAGTACAAAGAATTTGTCAGGATATAATACCTGAGATATCACAGTAGCGGTAGCTGTAGATATAAGAAGTGGAATTACAAAGGGGATATTAAAGTCGATCATCAATACTTCCAGCGCGAAGATGATACCTGCTATGGGGCTATCGAAAATTGCAGCAATACCACTGGCAGCACCACAGGCTAGTAGTAGAGTCGTGTCTCTATATGATAATCTTAGGTCATTACCTGTATTAGCACCTATAGCCGAGCCCGTAGCAACAATAGGTGCCTCCAACCCCACAGACCCGCCAAAAGCTACGGTGAGGGCACTGGTAAACATGTGTCCGAAAACATGCTTCTTAGCTATCCTGCTCTTCTTAGTGAATATGCTATCAATAACAAAGCTAACACCTCGTGTTAGCTTACCTCTGAAAACGTTATTCAATATCAGTAGTGACAGGCCTACCCCTATTAATGGGAATATGGCTGTAAGCCAGTTACTCCCCATTATATTATTGACGGAATTTGCTTTTTCTTCAACAAATTGAACAGATACTTTAAGCAATACTGCCGCTAGTGCCGATAAAGCACCAACGATAAAACTGATAACAATTAGAAAGTTGCGATGACGGACATACTTGGTCCTTACATGGTCTAATCTTACTAATAAACGCCCTATGTGCTTTTGATAATGTGTCATTTTGGGGTGCAGCTAGCTGCAAGTTGCTGCAAAGATACAATCCATTATGTATTGATACGATAAATAAATAATCAAATCTTAATCTCTTTCGATCTAATAGGGGAACGTTACTCCTTTTTCTCTTTTGAAGAGAATACTTTTTGAATGAAGTTCTTTTTCTCCTTAGGTTTATTGTCGTCGTCTACCGTATTTATATTCACTTGTTGATCTATCTCGGGCATTAATGCTTGTATGAACGCGTTACGCAATAACTCCCAAACAGCCGTAAATGTTTTTACTGAAGGATCTTTAAATTCTCCCTTTATAGGAACCTTAGTAGCTACTTGATCCTTTTTCTGATTTTTAAAGATCACACCGACTGTACCAATTGCCCCTTCCCATATCTTTTGTAGTAGATTATCATTCTTGTCTTCCTTGCCTAATACTTTGAGGTCTTTTATTATAGGCTTTACATATCCATCAAACTTTCCGTCTTTAGCCGCAAATTCTGTGTATAATCCGAAAGTGCCTTTATTCACGTCTACATTAGCATAAGCTTCAAAGAATTTGTTAAGTAGTACGAGGTTCGTATTCTTTAATTCAGTATTCATATCGAATGTTGGTTGCTTAGCTAGTGCATTGAGCTTCATATTCATTGATAGGTCTCCTTCATATACTTTTGCTTTTGCGGTTACTGTAGATGGTAGCTCATTATTATCGACAACATTAGTAAGGTTGGTAGCTAGAATGTCCGCTTCTGTTAATGCTATATCTACTTTAGGGGTAGAGCCATTGTCTACATATCTTATTTTCCCTTTGTTTATTTCAAAACGGTTGATACGTAGTGGCATAAAGTTGTCCAGCACCTGTTTAAAGTCAGCAGTATCTTTAGCTACATCTCCGGGGTCTGCTTTGTCTTTTGTAAATATTAATTGAGGTTCTTCAAATACTAACTCGCCCACTAAAGACCCTTTAAATAAAGCCTGCCACTCCACAGATAGGTCGATAGACCTAGAGCTGAAAAAGTCTGTTTGCTTGTCTGTTTGCTTGTCTACCTTATTAATATAAATGTCGTTGATCTTATATGCACCTCTGTATATGGCAAGGTCTATATCTTCAATATGGCCATAGTAGCCATCCATTTCAGCAAGTGTTTTATTTGTATAATGTAGTACTACGTATGGTAGTGCTACTCTGATTGCAATCAGAGCTATTAGTATGACTACCGTTACTTTTAGCTTCTTACTTTTCCTTTTTCTCTTTTCTGAATTCATCTTCTAAATGTTAAGACCTCTTTAAAAACATAGAAATCAACAATTTTGTTCAACAATATCTTCCCTGTGAGTGTTATAACTGTAACAAAAGCATTAAACATTATGACTACTAGAAAAAAATTGATGATCATTGCAGCAGCACTAATGTTGCCTATGAGTATTATCTCTTGTAAGAAAGACCACACATGTACTTGTACTTCTACTGATGCCCTTGGCAATGAGTCTACACAGGTGTATAATTTGGATAATCAAACATTAAGAGATGCAGATGATGCTTGTGAGAATTTCGAGGAAGACAATGCATTCGTGACAAGAAACTGTAATCTATAATTGAATACAAATTTTTTAAAGAGCACAACTTTTTTAGTTGTGCTCTTTTGCATGTTCTAAGTTATTAATGATATACCAGACTTTGCCGCATATAGTGCTAAGCCTATCCTGCTTTTTACATTTAGCTTCCTGAACAAACTATCTCTGTAGCCTTCTAGTGTTCTGGGGCTTATAAACATTTTAGAGGCTATTTCTTTATAAGTAAGTTCTGAGTTGCAGTAAGAAAGAAACAGATATTCTTTTTTAGAGATGCTCATACAGTCATATTGTGCATTAATATTGTTCATCTGACTTATTTGTCGCATTAGAGGTTGAGGTATGTAGACCCCTCCCGTTGAAATTTGTTGAATAGCATCTTTAAGGTTATCCGGACTTTCTTGTTTAAGAATATATCCGCTAGCTCCGGTTCTCAAAAATTTAGAAATCAGAATAGGACTATTGTAAGAAGATAAAATCAAGATTTTGCTACTGTTATTAGTCCGCTCTTTTATCTTTAATAATAGATCTAGCCCTGTAGCGTCTGGTAGCAAAGCTTCTATTATACAGACTTTAGGTATTTGATGTTCTAGTTTTAATAGAAGTTCGTCTCCAGAACTTGTATCAAAAATAACTTGCAAATCTGCTATCGAGTTGAGGTAATGTTTAATAGCATTACGTGTAATGTTCATGGCATCTGTTATAGAGATGCTGATAGTGTTATTCATAGGTTTTCGATGATAGGTTAAAAAATAATTATACGATAATTTAAGGTTGATACCAAATTAAGGTAGGGGGATTTTTTTCCGTGAATCAACTCTTGTCAAGAGAAATGTATACGGATAGTTTTACACAATATTTTTTAACCTAAAAACTAAATGTCATGAGAATGAAAACTCAGAAATTAATGAGTTCAAAGTCTATACTTAGTAAGGCTTTATCCTCAACCCTCTTAGCAGGGCTTGCATTGTTCCTATCATTATCAACTTCAGCGCAGCCTTTTGGTCCTAGCTGTACTACAACGTCTATTGATGTTAGTACTGGGTTGGATAATACGGGAAGTTCTATTCCATACCCGGCAAGCGGAGTGGTGGAAGATCCTTATTGGACAGTAACAATGGTACCAACCAATACAATTGGTCTTACACCTGACTTCTGCGCAGTAATGGTTGATAGTCCTACAGTAGATACTACATCTTTCGGGTCTAGACCTGTATCAGGAGCACGTTATATTAGTTTTGACCCTGCCCCAGCAGTGGGAAACTTAGGACCAACAAGTGGTTTTTATTGGACGTATGGTAGTGGTCCTATCGGGGGGGCTAACCCTACTCGTTTTACACGCCAATTTTATATTGAAGGAAGTACCTCTCAAAGTGTAACTGTAGATGTCAATGGTCATGGTGATGATATTATATTTATTGCGGTAGATGCTACTCCTGGAACTCCTATTTACAATAACCCTTCTTATGTTAATAATGTGTATTACAGTGCTGCTACATCTACTACTGTAACTCCAATGACGGCGACTGTAACGCTTACATTGTCTCCTGGTATGCATACATTAGATGTTGATTTGTATGATATCTCTGGTCAATTTACTGCTATTAGTCTTAATGGTACGATTTCTACAACAAATGCTGTATTGGCGCAAAACAATTGTTATGGACAGAATGATTGTGGAGATGAACCAGACGATTGTAGTAGTACTTGTTATTGGAAAGTTGATGGTAATAACATAAGCAGCGGTAGAAATAAATTTGGAACCCTTTCAGATGATGATATCAGAATATTTACTAATTCAGACCAAAGAGGGGTTATAACAACAGGCCCTGCTGGTGTTGGTTCTTCATTCTTAGGGTGGAATACTATGTCTCCTACTTCTATATTACATGTTGATTGCATGGGTAACCATGATGATGGTTCAGGTATGTCAGATATCCGTTTTGAAAACCTTGAGCATGGTATGGGTAATATTTTGGTTATTGACGACCAAGGGCATGTGTTTAGAACAGACTATCCGTTAGAAGACCTTATACATGGAGGTGGTGATGGTAGCGATGACGGTACGGCATATAAAATGGCTGACATAAATCAACAATATGAAGATCTGAAAACAAAGTATGAAGCACTACAACAAGACCTTAACGATATGAGTGTAAGACTTGATGCATTGCAAAATTGTTGTGCTGATAAAGGAACATACTCAGATGTGTCTACTAATAATACTGGCAGTGCGTTGTATCAGAATACACCTAATCCATTTAGTAATGAGACTACAGTTGAGTATTATGTAAACAACATGAAGTCTAATGCTTATATCATTCTTTATGACCTTAATGGTAGAGAGCTTAATAGGTATGAGATAGCTGAAACTGGAAAAGGTTATGTTACTATTAATAGTGATAAAATGGTAGCAGGTATGTATATATATTCTCTAGTAATAGATGGTAGAGAAATAGACTCTAAGAAAATGGTCTTGTCAAAAAGCCACTAATCTTTCATGGTTTATTATATCAAAGCGAGTAGTACACTTGTACTGCTCGCTTTATTTATTTAAGGGTGTTATGTATTCGATGTGTAATAGTAGCGTTGAGTTGCGTTACCTTATTTGTCAATTGTAATATGCTTTCCCTCGGGCGCATGCCTTAGCCAATAGCTTATGAGCTTGCTTATGGTTTTGTCTGTATATGGTATGATTTATATATCTATGCTATAGTAGCAGCCTCGCCAGGAATCGAACCTGGATCTGGAGCTTCGGAAACTCTTATACTATCCATTGTACTACGAGGCCGTATGGATGCAAAGGTAATATTAAATGTGCTTGTGTTGAAACTGTGATTACCTAAAGGGTATATATTAAAGTAACAATATCGTAATCTATTCTTATTATTCCGTGAAGCTACAGCTCGCTTTATTCAAGTATTTTTATTAGCAAATACATTAGATAACTACTAAACACAAATAACTATGAGCGTATTAGAGAATGCACAGAAGCTACAAAACATGATGGCAGAAGGTAAAACAATGGAAGCCTTCAATGAGCTATATCATGATAATGTACAAGTATATGAAATGCCAACAGGTGAGCACAGAGATGGGAAAGAAGCACAAAGAAAAGCTATAGAAGGATGGTTCTCTGCTGTGAAAGAAGTGAACGGAGGTGGTGTTACAAGCATTACTGCTAATGAAGAAACAGGAGTGTCTAGCGCAGAAACTTGGATGGACATTACAATGCAAGATGGCAACCGTATGAAGATGGAAGAAGTAGCGGTACAAAAATGGGAAGATGGTAAGATAATTGAAGAGAAGTTTTACTATCACATGCCTACTCAGCAAGAGCAACAACAGCCTGTAGCTAAAGAAGAATCAGTTCAGTCATAATTCAGATTAAAAACAAAAAGAGCAGCATTTCTGCTGCTCTTTTTCGTACCACGTACGGGAATCGAACCCGTGATTCCTCCGTGAAAGGGAGGCG
>CAZPDA010000056.1:0-15098 GCA_964585115.1 uncultured Flavipsychrobacter sp. | reverse complement strand
CCTATTATGGCACATAAAACTCAATCACGTTTCAAGCTGATAACATCGTTGTTATCGCTTTTTTTGTTATTAACTATTAAAGCAACAGCACAGCAGCCATCTTTTACAAGTCAACCCTCTGATGCTACAGTATGTGAAGGTAGTACTGCAAACTACTCGGTAACGGCAACAAATGTAAACACATACCACTGGCAGATTTACAATAGTGCTAGTAATTCTTGGTCTAGCTTATCGAACTCGTCAATTTATAGCGGTGTAAATACTGCTAATTTGAGTGTAGTTTCAAACTCGTCTCTAAATAGTAATATTTATAGATGTTTTGTATATGGTAGCTCTACTCAATACTTTGACTTTTCAAACCAAGTAGTACTAAATGTTGAACTGTTACCAAATATCACATCAAATCCTACACAGCAAACAATAAATACAGGAGGTAATGCTTCGTATAGTGTTTCTGCTACTGGTACCAATATTACTTACCAATGGCAAGAAAACACAGGTAGTGGATGGAACAACCTATCTAACGGTGGCGTTTATAGCAATGTCACAACCAGTACTTTAGACATTACAGGTGCTCCATTATCAATGAATAGCAATACATACCGCTGTGTTGTTTCAGGCAAATGTTCTCCTGCTGTACAGTCTCAATCAGCTATACTAAATGTAGCTCTACCACTATCATTTAACTCTCAACCTAGTGACGCAATTGTATGTGAGGGAGGAAATACTTCATTTAGTGTTTCTGCTAACAATGTAAACACATATCAGTGGGAAGTATATGATGGTTCTAGCTGGATAGCTGTTCCTTCATCAGGCGTATATAGTGGCGCTAAAACAGCTACTTTAACTATTACTGGAGCACCAACAGCTATTGATGGCTACGAATACCGTTGTAGAATATACAACCCTTATGCTCAAAGCATGGCTTCTAATACAGTATCCATAACAATTAATACGGCTCCAAGTATTTCAACTCAACCTATTGACAGAGTGGTATCTACTAATGGCAATACTACTTTTGACATTACTGCTACAGGTACTAGTGTTACATACCAATGGCAAGAAAATACGGGTAGTGGATGGAATAATATTAGTAATGGCGGTATATACAATGGTGCGACAACTAACTCTTTAGCATTAACATCTACACCAAAAAGTATGGATGGCTATCAATACCGTTGTGTTGTTTCTGGCACTTGTTCTCCGGTTGCATCTTCAAACATAGCAGACCTTACCGTAACATCACCTCCAGCTATTACGTCTCAACCAATTGATGTAACAGTGTGTGATGGAGGAAACGCAAGCTATTCTATAACGGCTAATAATGCTAATACATACTTCTGGGAATATAATGATGGTAACGGTTGGAATACCATTTCTAATGGTGGTATATACAGTGGTGCTACTACTGCTACACTAACTATTACTGGCGTGCCTATGTCTATAAACGGATATATTTTCAGATGTGGCATCTACAATGCATCTACTCAATATGCTGCATCTAACACGGCCACTATAACTGTTGACGAATTACCTAAAGTAACTGATGACCCTTCAGATAAGTCTATATGTATCAATGGTAGCACTACGTTTAGTGTTACAGCTACAGGTACAAACATAGCATACCAGTGGCAAGTAGATGACGGCAGTGGATGGACAGATTTGACAAATGCGGGAAATTATAACAACGTTACAACGAATACATTGTCAGTATCTAACATTACAAATGCAATGGACGGCAATGAATATCGTTGTGTTGTTTCAGGCAAATGTTCTCCTGATGCTAACTCTGATGCTGCAGAACTAAACGTTGATTTACCTCCAAATATTACCAACCACCCTAATAATGGCAGCATTTGTGACGGTTCTGATATTGACTTTACCGTATCAGCAACTGGTGCTAGCCTTAAATATAAATGGCAAGTAAATGACGGTAGCGGCTGGACAAACATATCTAACAACAGTACTTACTCAGGAGCTACTACTAGAGAACTAACAGTAACAGCTGACCCTACACTTGATCAGTATGAATACCGTTGTATCGTTTCTGGTAAATGTTCTCCTAGTGAAACATCAACACCTGCAACTATAACCGTAGATATACTACCTGGTATCGATGCACAGCCTTCGCCAGCAACTATCTGCGAAGGAACAGATGCAAACTATACTATTGTTGCATCTGGAACAAACTTAGACTACCAATGGCAGGTAAATGACGGTTCAGGCTTTACCGATATCAATGATGGAGGAATGTATGCCGGTGCCAACACTGATGCTCTAAACATTGCAAAGGTTCCTTACAGTATGAATATGTATGAGTATCGTTGCATAGTTTCAGGTAAGTGCTCTCCAGACGTAACTTCTGATGCTGTACTTCTTGAAGTACAATTAACTACAGAAATACTTAATAGTATCAAAGCTGATACTTTCTGTGAGAATGGTTCTGACTTTATCGCTATAAGCACACAAGGAGTTGGTCTTAACTACAAATGGCAAATAGATAACGGTACTGGGTACACAGACCTTTCAAATGGTGGTACATTCTCTGGTGTTAATACAGATATCTTAGGCCTATCTAATACTCCTACCAGTATTGACGGTCAATATATTCGTTGTATTGTAAATGGTGTGTGTAAGAGTGACACTACAGATGATATTAAAGCTGTTATCAGTTATAAGCCTCAGGTAGTAACACCTCCAAGTAATGTAACTACTATACAAGGTCAAGATGCTACATTCTCTGTAGTAACTACGGGTACTGCACTTACATACCAATGGCAAGCAAGTACTGGTGGAGCATTCTCTAATATCAATGACAATGCAGTATATACAGGTACAAAAACTAGCCAACTAACCATTACTGCTACAACTGAAGCTCAAAACAACTTCACTTATCGTTGTATTGTGAAGGGCATTCCTAATTGTCAATTCAACAATGATACAAGTGCTAGTGCTGTGCTTAATGTTAACCCTCCTTTATCTGTAGGGAATACAACATTAGACGCTCAAATAGCACTATACCCTAACCCAACTTTAGGCAACTATGTTTCAGTAAGATCAGACTTGAATACAGACCTTACTTATTCAATAGTAGATAAAGTAGGTAGAGTGATAACAACTGGTGAAATCGCTAAAGATCAGCAAGTTAGCCAGATCAGTGTTGAGCAACTACCTGCAGGTATCTATATCATCACGTTTAGTGAAGATGGTAATAAGATACAAACAACAAGATTTACTAAGCTGTAAAATCAAAATATAAATCATCTAAAAAAGAGGCGCTTTAATAGCGCCTCTTTTATTGTAGAATACTTTAGATATGTAATACACAAAGGTTTTTATTACTTTTGGCGCAATTATCAAAGACAACAATTAACCAGAATAATATGAGTAAAATCAAAGTTGCTAATCCGGTTGTAGAGCTGGATGGAGATGAGATGACTAGAATCATCTGGAAATTCATCAAAGACAAACTAATACTACCTTACATAGATCTAGACATAAAATATTATGACCTTGGTGTTGAGCATCGCGATGCTACTGACGACCAAGTAACTGTAGATGCAGCCAATGCTATAAGACAATATGGTGTAGGTATCAAATGTGCTACTATCACTCCTGACGAAGCTCGTGTAGAAGAGTTTGGCCTTAAGCAAATGTGGCGTAGCCCTAACGGAACTATCCGTAACATTCTTGATGGTACTGTATTCCGCGAGCCTATCGTTATCAAAAACGTTCCAAGACTTGTTTCTAACTGGACAGCTCCTATCTGTATCGGTCGTCATGCATTTGGTGACCAGTATCGTGCTACTGATTTTGTAGTGAAAGGGAAAGGTAAATTGACCATTAAGTTTGAAGGTGAAGATGGAGAAACCATAGAGCATGAAGTATATAACTTCACTGGCGAAGGTGGCGTTGCGCTATCTATGTACAACACTGATGAGTCTATCAGAGGTTTTGCGCGTTCTTGCTTCAACATGGCACTACAGAAAAAATGGCCTTTATACATGTCTACTAAGAACACCATCCTTAAGAAATACGATGGTCGCTTTAAAGACATCTTCCAAGAGGTATATGATAATGAATACAAAGTTGAGTTTGACAAGCACAACCTTACATATGAGCACAGACTAATAGATGATATGGTGGCTGCTGCACTTAAATGGAATGGTAACTTTGTATGGGCTTGTAAAAACTATGACGGTGATGTACAAAGTGATACTGTAGCTCAAGGTTTTGGTTCTCTTGGTTTGATGACCTCTACCCTAGTTACTCCTGATGGTAAAACTATGGAGGCTGAAGCTGCACACGGTACTGTTACTCGTCACTACCGTCAGCACCAACAAGGTAATCCTACCTCTACCAACCCGATAGCATCTATCTTTGCTTGGACAAGAGGTTTGGCTTTCCGTGGCAAACTTGATGATAACCAAGAGCTTATCAACTTCTGTACTGCACTTGAAGAAGTATGTATAGAAACAGTTGAAAGCGGTGTTATGACAAAAGACTTGGCGGTTTGCATACATGGCAATGACGTGAAAGCCGGTGAGCACTATGTGTATACTGAAGAATTCTTAGCTGCACTAGACAAAAACTTACAAGCTAAACTTAGCAAATAATCGAACTATCGATAATATGAAAGGGCCGGATAACACCGGCCTTTTTCTTTAACAGAAAATATACGGTCTAATGATGTATTTTCGCAACATCTGAATTGTTTACCAACAACAGACCATTTACCTATGGGAATTTTTGATAAGTTCTTCAAACGCAACAAAGAACAAGAACAACAAAAAGAAGCTCTGGATAAAGGGCTACAAAAGACAAAACAAGGCTTCTTATCTAAACTGACAAAAGCTATTGCCGGTAAGGATAAGGTTGACGATGAAGTATTGGACAACCTAGAAGAGGCTTTAGTGACTGCAGATGTAGGTATTAAAACCACTGTAGATATAATAGAGCGTATAGAGCAGCGTGTATCTAAAGATAAATACATGGGCACTTCTGAGCTGAATAACATTCTGCAAGAAGAGATAATGGGCATGCTCACAGATGCGCCTAGTAATGAATTTGAGACCTTCAATATCCCTGCCGATAAAAAGCCTTATGTAATATTAGTGGTAGGTGTGAACGGTGTAGGAAAAACCACTACCATAGGCAAATTGGCTTATAACTTTAAGAAGAACGGCAAAAACGTACTACTTGGTGCAGCCGATACTTTCCGTGCTGCTGCTGTAGACCAGTTAACGATATGGAGCGAACGTGTAGACGTACCTATAGTAAAGAAAGATATGGGTAGCGACCCTAGCTCTGTAGCCTTTGATGCGGTAGCAAGTGGTATAGCTCGTGACTCTGACGTAGTGATAATAGATACCGCAGGCCGCTTACATAACAAAGCCGGTTTAATGGAAGAGCTGAGCAAAATAAGACGAGTAATAGGCAAGAAGATACCTGATGCTCCGCATGAAGTACTATTGGTGCTAGATGGCAGTACAGGACAAAATGCTGTGGAGCAAGCTAAACAATTCACAGCGGCTACAGATGTATCTGCACTGGCTATCACTAAGCTGGATGGCACTGCAAAAGGCGGTGTAGTATTAGCTATAGCTAACCAATTCAAGATACCTGTGAAGTACATTGGTGTTGGAGAGCAAATGGAGCACCTACAGATATTCAACAAAGCGGAGTTTGTAGATAGCTTGTTTAGTTTAGAGGGTTAATCTTTCTCTGCCCCACCATTTATCATTATCTTTCTGACTCATGAAGGGTATTATTGTCATATCGGTACTAGTGCTGAGTGTAGTTATATCAGCAGTATTGTTTTATGATAAATATGCTGATGAGGTAACAGACATAGACCTGATAGAGCAAGGTCTTACCTCTGTAGATAGCCTTATGCCTACTAATACGACTATTGGCTACCAAGCTTTCCCTGTAGACATTGAGGTATTTGGCAAAGCTAGATATGCTACTGCTCCTATTAATATTGCGCTCAGCAAAGAACAGCCTAACCTCGATACGATACTTACCATTCATAAAGTAGATGATAGTGATAGCTTGCTGAAGATATATCTGGCGGAACGACACATCATATACCAACACGCTGACCATAAATTCAACTATTATATAACTACAGGTAGATGAACAGTCTCAGCAAAAACATATTACTCTCAGGACTGTGCTTAGGTATTATCGGCATCCTACAGTTTTTGGCTATTACGGTCCATTTACCTTTTATAGCAACTGCAGCTATAGTCATTGTAAGCTGTATAGTATTTATCAAGTGGTTCAATAACGTCAGAAATACAGAAGAAGAAAAAGCTCCGAAAAGCTTTACTCATATACTTTTTGCAGCTTGCGTATTAATCTTTACCAATAAAGCATATTACATAAGTACAAAGTATGGACTATGGGATGCATGGTATATATGGGACTTCCATGCTCGATACTTTATAGATAGCAACAACTGGCAAAACATGCTGGCCAACCAAGATGGTGCTCACCCCGACTACCCTATTGCATTACCGAGTCTGCTAGCATTTGCCCAGCAACTGTTCTTCTTTGCAAAAGGCTGGGTAGCTAACTATACGGTACACTTCCTTATTACATTACTAATACCAGTTATTGTATTTACAGAAACTTATAAGAAAAGCATCTTTGTAGCAGGGATAACCCTAATACTCTTTGTTACAAACGAATTCTATATATCACTAGGCTTATCTCAGCTAGCTGACACATTACTCGCACTATTCTTCTTGTTTGCCTTAATAAGCATCAATAATGTAGAAAAAGACAAACGAATGATAGCCGTTTCAGCTGCCTTCTTAGGGTTGTGTATGCTCACAAAGAACGAGGGAGTAATAATGGCAGCAATATTCATTCTATTCCATGCCAAGACCTTCTTTTTGAAAGGTAATTACAAGCCCTTTGCTATAGGTATAGCTTTACCGCTTATTACATGGCTGTTATTCAAAGGAATTTATGCTCCTGCTAATGATATGGTATCAGGACAAAGTAATAGCACCACAGATCTAGTATTTGATACAGAGCGTTATAAACTCATCTACAGTTCATTCGTCAGCAACTTTAAAGAGCACTTTAGAGATATAAGGTATGGTATCACCTTCTACCT
This sequence comes from uncultured Flavipsychrobacter sp., assembly GCA_964585115.1. GTDB lineage: Bacteria > Bacteroidota > Bacteroidia > Chitinophagales > Chitinophagaceae > UBA5543. Next base: position 7,969 of record CAZPDA010000056.1, on the reverse strand, counting down.
GCTCATATTAGCGATAAGGGGTAAATGGCCCGACCTACAGGTATTAATGGTGTTCGTCATCTGCGTTATCTATATGCTGATATATGTAGTAAGTCCGTACGACTTGGAGTGGCATTTATTTACATCTCAAAGCAGATTGATGCATCAGTTAATGCCTGCTATGATGTATCTATTAGCTAATAAGTTCAGTAATGGGTTAACCACTAATTTCCAATTAACATCTTTCTCAATTCCAAAACGCCCTCGGTAGCGTTCTTCTCTATAGGCACTACGTTTGCATACCTATTCACTTCAGGTATCTTCCTATCCAACACATACTTAGGCGCATAGTCGGGAACATAGTCTACTAGCCCTGCAGCAGGATATACTGCTAATGATGTACCTATAAGTACAAATACATCCGCATTCATCATCACGGGTACAGCCTCCTCTATCATAGTTACAGGCTCACCAAACCATACTATATGCGGACGAAGCAAAGAACCGTCAGCAGCCATCTCTCCTTCATACATATCCCTAAGCATAGGATATATCAGATCTTCATTCTGTTCACTTCTGGCTTTGAATATCTCCCCATGTAGATGCATTACATCTGTAGAGCCTGCTCTTTCGTGCAGGTCGTCTATATTTTGGGTGATAATAGTAACATTATAATGCTCTTCCAGCTCTGCTAAAACCTTGTGTGCCATATTCGGTTCAGCATCCAATACATTCTGCCTGCGCATATTGTAGAAGTCCAGCACTAGCTTAGGGTTTCTTTGCCAAGCCTCAGGAGTAGCCACTTCTGTAACATCATGACCTTCCCACAGTCCATCACTATCTCTAAATGTTTGCAAGCCACTTTCGGCACTAATACCAGCACCTGATAAGACAACTAGTTTCTGTTTCACTATCTATAATGTTTATGACAACAAATATAGTAAGCAAGCTATTACTTAGTAAAGTATTTGATATAGATAGGAATGCTAATAACTATAGCAGATACAGCTAGCGTTATAAACTTATACATACGCTTTCTGCGTTTATGTTGATGGAAACGCTCCAACCTCTTTCTTCTTTCCGACTTCTTCAACCTCTGCTTATTTAAAACATAGTTTAGCTATAATACTTCAATAGAACTTGTAACGACAAGACTAGTAAAGAAATACTAATAGCAAATATTTTATAACGTGTTTTTCTCTTACCGGAATTAGCATACCAGTCAAGCTTTTTTTGTCTTTCTGATCTCATATTGCATATAGATTAGGACTATAAAAATCTATATGATAGTGGTAGGTTACAAGAAAAAAAGAACGGTTAACTAACGATTTACATACAATTAACCAACCGTTCACAATATTTAGATCTTAATTATCCTTTTAAGTTCTTAAGCATATCTGTTGTTATCGCATCCAGGTCAAAGTTGTGTTTCCAACCCCAGTCAGCTCTTGCAGTAGCATCATCAATACTCTTAGGCCAGCCATTAGCAATATTCTGTCTTTCGTCAGGAGCGTAAGAGATAGAGAAGTCTGGTATATGCTTTTGTATAGATGCTGCTATTTCCTTTGGAGAGAAACTTACTGCACCAAAATTATATGCCATGCGCGACTTTATTTGCTCTTCAGGAGCTTCCATCAACTCAATAGTACCTCGTATTGCATCATCCATATACATCATAGGCAGGTAAGTATCTTCGCTCAAAAAGCAAGAGTAATTACCAGTTTTCAATGCCTCATGATATATCTCTACGGCATAGTCTGTAGTACCACCACCTGGTTGAGATTTCCAACTGATAAGACCCGGATAACGTATGCTACGTACATCTAGCCCCCATCTTTGATTGTAGTACTGACACCATAGCTCACCGGCATACTTACTGATACCATATACCGTTTGTGGCTCTACAATTGTCTTTTGTGCTGTAGCGTCCTTAGGTGTGGTGTTACCAAATACAGCTATAGAACTAGGCCAGTATATCTTAGTCAGTTTTTCCTGCACACCAAGGTCCAACACTTGCATCAGGCTCTGCATGTTGATGTCCCAAGCTTTCTTAGGCATCTTCTCACCTGTAGCAGATAGCAATGCTGCCAATAGATATATCTGCGTGATACCTTCTTTCTTTACAATAGACAACGTAGCCTCAGCATCCATAGCATCTAGCTGCATGAATGGTCCGGTACCTGATAACAAGGGATGCTCATCTCGAATGTCTGTAGCAATAACATTGGCATCACCATATAGCTTGCGTAAACCTAGTGTAAGCTCAACACCAATCTGCCCGCAGGCACCCATTATGAGTATCTTCTCTTGTTTCATCTATTGTATCAGAGTTGTCTATTGGTTATCAAAAAAGTATCAGTAAAAGCAGAGCACAAATTAGTTCTTGTGCTCTTTTATCATTGCGATGAAATCATCGAACAAGTATCTTGAATCGTGAGGACCAGGAGTACTCTCCGGGTGGTACTGCACTGAGAATGCAGGTTTACCCTTCACTTTGATACCCTCTATCGAATTATCGTTCAGGTTCACGTGAGTAACCTCTACTGCGTCTGAATTCTTAGCAGCATCCGGCACAATACCGAAACCATGGTTTTGCGTAGTAATTTCAGACTTACCTGTAACAAGATTCTTAACAGGATGATTCAGCCCTCTATGACCATGGTGCATTTTGAACGTAGGAATATCATTAGCACGAGCCAATATCTGGTGTCCAAGACATATACCGAATAATGGTTTCTCCTCATTCAGTGCATCCTTCACCGTTGCTACAGCATAATCCATTGCAGCAGGGTCACCAGGACCATTAGATATGAATACACCATCAGGATTGAACTCCTTAAGTGTGTTATAATCAGTTTTTGCAGGGAATACTTTCAAGAAAGCACCTCTGTCTACCATACATTGTAGTATGTGTTTCTTTACACCATAGTCAAGCACAGCTACACGCACATCAGCAGTACTTTCATCACCAAGTGTATAAGTTTCTTTAGTAGCTACTGTAGACGATAGCTCCAGCCCTTCCATATTAGGCACTTTAGCAAGCTCTGCTTTCAATCCTTCAAGGTCACTTATCTCTGTGCTGATAACACAGTTCATCGCACCTTTATTTCTGATGTGTTGTACTAAAGAACGAGTATCTACATCGTAAATAGCTATTAGGTTGTTCTCCTTCAGATAGTTCTCAAGACTATCATCTGCAGTCATTCTACTATATCTGTCTGATATATTTCTGCATATCAAACCTTTGATCTTAATAGAATCACTTTCAACATCTGTAGACTTAACACCGTAGTTACCAATATGTATGGTATTCATTATGAGCATCTGACCGGTATAAGAAGGATCTGTAAACACCTCTTGATAACCCGTCATACCCGTATTAAAGCATATCTCACCACCAGTAGTACCAGTAGCACCAAATGCTTTACCTTTCAATAACGTACCATCTTGCAATAGTAACCAAGCCGACTTTGTAGTATTTTCTTTTGCTGACATAGAATTAACAAATTGTGCAAATGTAAGAAAAACTTCACTGCTTAACAGCGAACGTTAGTAAAATGTGGCTATCTCTTCAAGTTTTTTTCTTTCCAGCTTTGGCACATAGCATTCGCCTGCGGGATAACCCACCGGTATCAATAAAAATGGCTTCTCATTTGCAGGTCTGTTCAGTATTTTTGTGAGGAAGTTCATAGGGCTGGGAGTATGTGTCAATGCTACCAAGCCTGCATGATGTATAGCAGATAGCAAAAAGCCACAAGCCAAGCCTACACTCTCTTGCACATAGTAATTGGTTAGCTTTTCACCTTGCTCACCCACCCCATAGCTATGCTTAAATACGATTATCAACCAAGGAGCTATTTCCAGAAATTCTTTATGCCAATCGGTCTGTAGGGGTAGCAAGTCTTTCAGCCATTCTTCAGGCATGCGTCCGTTGTAGCTATCATACTCTTCTTTCTCTGCTGCTTTGCGTATCTCCGACTTTAGCTCGGCACTACTTATAGCACAGAATGTCCATGGTTGCTTATGCGCTCCTGATGGTGCAGTAGAAGCGGATAGAATAATGTTCTCAATCACCTCTTTAGGTACATGCTTATCAGAGAAATCTCTTACCGTACGCCTGCTCTCATACCAATCTAAAAACTCCCGAGAACGCTTTATCATCTCATCCAGCTCATAGGTTTCTTTGGTGTAATACTCAAACGGGAAACCATTTATGGTCTTTTCTTGTTGCATATAGTAGTGGTCTTATCGTTCTAAGATATAAGTTTTAACGAATAGTAAACGTCTTTTGAAGTAAATTACTAATAAGAACAGCAGACGATGAAAAGGTATATCACTTACATATTGATAATACTGGCTGGGGTATTTTTAAGTGCCTCTGCACAAGCACAGCAAACCAAAATATCTGCTAAGCAGCTATTGCATATGGTAAACAAAATACGTGCTGAAGGATGTAATTGTGGTAATAAATATTATCCGCCTGCACCACCTGTAAAGTGGGATAAGAAATTAGAAACTGCTGCTCAAAAACATAGCTGGTATATGTATCAGAATAAGGACATGACCCACTATGGACCTAATAAGAACAGGCCCGGTGACCGTATACGCAAAGAGGGCTACCAATGGAGACTGTATGGTGAGAATGTAGCTCATGGCTACGATGATGAAGAATCTGTTGTGAAAGGCTGGCTGCGCAGCTCAGGACATTGTAAGAACATCATGAACCCAACTGTAAAACATATGGGTGTAGCAAGGGTAAATAGTTACTGGACACAGGTATTTGCCAACCCTCGCTAGTCAGCTTTTGTCCATATAGCTGTTCTGCCTATTAGCGATATTCCTACATAGCCTCTCACATGCAGTTCATCTCCCTTATAGGTCATTACACAAGAGTAGGTCTTACCATTCTTAGGATCGTAGATAGTACCATCGTCGTACTCATCATCACCATCTTTCTCAAAACCTTTTAGTATAAGCAGATCCATTATAGGCTCACTTCTCTTTGATGCCTTAGGGTTCTTAGTATCCGTTTTAGGATTACCATTCTCATCATTAGGCTCTTTCAGCCATACTATCTTGCCATAGTACTTACCGTTCTTAGCTAGATATATCCATATCTTGGCGGTCTTTTCCTGATTGTACCAAACGCCTTCTACTTGGTCTTTTTGTGCAAATGCTGTGTTGGAAATAAATACACTGCATAGTAATATCAGTGTAATGCTAAAAAACTTTAACCTATTCATATACCCTATCCTTTATAGATAAATATACGAATTATTCGTAACTAACTGGTACTTAGTTTACTGCTTGCAGGTCACCAGCACCGGTAATATTAGACTGTACTTTAGGGGAACCTTTATAATTAATATCGCCTGCGCCGGTGATGTGTGCATTCAGGTCTTGTGTAACGTTAATATTCATATCTCCTGCACCGGTAATATGCGCATCTACTTTTTTGCTTAGCAGATTATAAGCACTTATCTCACCTGCTCCTGTTATGTCATACTTTGCATAGTCTACACTACCATCTTTTATCTTCAGGTCTGCAGCTCCCATCATGCCTACATATAGTTTCTTAGTGTATAGCTCTTCTATATCCAGCTCAGATGCTCCTGTAAGGTCTATAGTGAACTTATTACTATCTATTGCACCTCTCATTTCTGCATCTGCTGCACCTGTCAGTCTTAGCGAGCTCAAGCTTTTAGCATGTACTTCTATGTTTACCTCACCATCTATACGTACGCTTTCCGTCTTCTTTACTACCAGTTTATTACCATTCACTTCAGTCACTATATGGTCTGCTATATTAGGGTATGTAGTTATAGTGATAGACGGCTCAGCATTTGCATCTAATATGATAGTAGTATTTGCGGGTACTGATATATCTAGAGAAGAGAAATCTGATATTGTTTTGGTAACGGGAGATATTTCACCCTCACCATGTACTACATTATTTATACAAGAGGTGAATACAGTTGCCAATAATAGGAAGAATACACCTATGCGTAGGTTAAAGGTTTGGGTCATAACAATTTGGTATTAAGTAGGTTTAGCTTATTGCTCTACCCCTCTGTTGTGCTTCCACCATACAAAACTTACCGTACCTAATATAGCTAAAGGTAATGCTGCAAGGTATAAGATGCCGCCGTTGAGGCCACGAGCACTGTTATCGTCCAACTCACTAGCTGTTTGAGTACAAGTGCTGCATCCCTGCGACCATGCCGGTGCAGATAAGCCTACCATAAGAACAGCTATTAACAACCACTTTTTCATATCGCTTACGAAGTTAGCAATTATTGATGAATATTAGGTGTAGTAAGGAGAGATGAACAGGTATACAATAACCCCCGTAACACTTACGTAGAACCACAAAGGCCATGTATATCTTGCTAGTTTCTTATGCTTACCAAACTCTGAAGTAAGCCCTCTGTATGCTGTAAATAATATGAATGGAAGTATTACAGCAGCTAGTATGATATGTGTGATAAGTATAAAGAAATATAGATACCTTACCCCATTGCTATATTCATGGTTGGGGTCGAAGATGGTATCACCTGCTAATAGATGGTGTGCTATATAAGAAACTAAGAACAGAATAGACAATATCATAGCTGCCATCATGGTCTTCTTATGCAGTACGTAGTTCTTCTGCTTCACGCTTACCAGTGCTACTAATAGCAATACAGACACTAGTGAATTGATGACCGCATTGATCAATGCAAAGATGTGAATATCAAAACCAAGGTCTACATCCAGCTTCACCTTAGACAATACTGCCACAGCGGCAAACACAACAAACGATACTACAAATATCAGCAACCTTGCTTGCTTGTCATTCTTCTTTAGTACAGGACTTAGCATAACACCCTTTTATTGAATTATTTTTTACGTCTTTTCTCCTTGGTCAAAATTACGATGTCATCAGCACATCTTATCAACTCTGCAGTATCAGTTCCGCTATAATATCCTCTTATCACTCGCGATGTATCTATCAGCACCAGTTTTTCAGAGTGTATCATATCGTCTACACCACCGCTACCCTCTTGCATATTGATGAAGAGTTGGTTGCGTGCAAAGTCATATATCTCAGCACGGTCTCCGGTAAGGAATGCCCATGTCTTATGATTTACATTGTGTGCATCTGCATATTTGCGCAATGCAGGGAACGAGTCGCGCTCAGGGTCTACTGTTATGGAAATAAGTTGTATAGCTGTATCCAAAGCACTCTTTTTATAGTCTTGCTTGAATGCTTTTTGCAGCTGTAATATATTACCCGTTAGCCTCGGGCATATGGTTGGGCAGCTGGTGAACATCAGGTTCACTACCAGTATCTTGCCTTTATAGTCTTGGTTGATGGATACTTGCTTGCCAAACTGGTTGGTAAGGGTTATATCCTCTACCTTATGATATACGGTATCCTTTGCACCATCGGGCAGGTCTTCTACATGATCTACTATGTAGCGCTTAGGCACATGTAGCTTGTCTTTAGACATGATAGCCGTTATAGCATAAAAGAATAGCGGCAGCAAAACTGCTACCGCCAGAGCTAAGAATATATTTTTTCTTTTGTTGTTACTACTCATCGTCAATAAAACGTTCTACACAAAGTATTGTTTATCTCATTGGTGCTGACGTATTGATATCTAACCAGAAACCACCGTCGTATAAGAATGCAATGATGAACCAGATGAACAATGTAAGTGGTATCAATACCGCAAACATGAAGCTCTTCACCTCATCACCAAGGTGCATGAATACTGCTACTATATACCCAGCCTTAACCATAGTAAGTGCAAGGAAAGCAAAGTTTAATAGGGGACGTGGTAATACACCCGGATAAAAATATGCAAACACCAGACCTAATACTACCTCTACGATAGTAACTATAGATAGTAGTCCTAAAACCCACATTATCCTCTTTATCTGAGCTTTACTCTCAGAAGATTTGATGTCATCGTGATGAGACATTACACCAGAGTACAACTTAGAC
>CAZPDA010000055.1:0-15174 GCA_964585115.1 uncultured Flavipsychrobacter sp. | reverse complement strand
TTCCATACGATTCTCACTTTCTCTACAGGATAATACTTTTCAGCAAGGTCTATGAATAGACGATAATGCCCCGCTTCTGATATCATGAACTTATAGTAGAACTTCCTTAGCACTTCTTCCTCCAGATTCTCGCTCAGTAGTCTGAAACGCTCACAGCTGCGTGCTTCTATCATAGCGCATATCATTAGTTTATGCAGTAGCCTCTCATCACCAGGGACCCCTTTTGGGTGACTTTGCAAAAGCAGGTTCACATAATCATCTTTACGTTGTCTGCCTAACTCTATTCCTCGTTTCTTCATCTCTGCCCACACCATACGGAAGTGCCCCCACTCTTCTGTAACTATTGGCGACAAAGCATTGACCAATTCTACTTTGTCAGGATAAAGCTGAATAAGTGATATACACTGCGTAGCAGCCTTTTGCTCACAGAAAGCATGGTCAGTTAGTATCTCTTCTAGTGATATTGATGCAAGGTCTACCCAGCGTGGGTCTGTAGGTAGCTTTAAGCCAAGAATTGAATTATCTGCAGTACTCATAAGGTTGGCAAAAATAATATAGTTTAGAAAAGCACATCCGAATATTCTTTCATTCTGCTGAATATAGCTTTAGCATAAGGACACAGAGGTAACACTTTCAAGTTATTGGTTCTTGCAAAATCAACACCAGCAGCTACTAACTGCTTACCTAAACCTTTACCTTCATGTTGTTCGTTTACTTCAGTATGTTCTATGATATACTTCTCCGGCCCAGCATATACATACTCCATTTTAGCTATTTCTTCACCATCTAGTAGTATGTAAAACTTACCTTTTTTACCGTCTTCTGTTTGTAATACCTCCATTATTCTATTTTTCTACTAAAATAAAAAAAGACCAACCTATATGGTCGGTCTCTTATTCTAAGAATGTTATTTAGATTTTATGATGCTCTTTTGATAGTACAACCTATTGATTTAGTACTGTTTGGGTCAATGGTCTTACCTGATAGCATATTATCAATAGCATCTTTTAAGAACATGCTTTGTGATTCTGATGGGTTTGCCGGGTTATCTTCCATAGCTCCCTTATACACCAACTTGCCATTAGCATCAAAAAGGAATACCTCAGGAGTACGTGTAGCACCAAAAGCATTTGCCATAGCCGAGTTCTCATCTACTACATATGGTACTTTGTAGCCCTGCTTCTTAGCATACTTAGACATAGCTTTATAAGAATCGTCGCTATCCCTTTTAGCTTCATTAGAATTGACTATAACCATACCAAGCCCTTTAGCTTTAGCATAGTTCATCACCTCTGTAGTACGTGCCTGGCTTTTTATTACGTATGGGCAAGTATTGCAAGAGAACATTACGATAAGCCCCTTATCTGTTTTAGCTCCACTAAGGGTTACATCTTCTTTAGATACTGACTTCACAACCTTATCTCCCATAGGTAAGCTAGTACCTACATCAATACTTTTAATGTTATTCTGAGCAAATGCAGTAGCTCCCAATACTAATCCTAATGCAAGTAGTTTTATCTTCTTCATGTTTATTTTTTTAGCATGATAAAGTTAACTGATGTAACTACACAAAAGCTAATGTAAATGTTAAATTACTCATCAAGATTTATGTACTCATCTCCTTTCTGATATATCAGATAAGTCACGATGAACTGGAACATTTCGTCAGTAGCACGCATGCTGCCATTTTGGTCTTTTACTAACCTTGGTGGGCTGAATGGGTTATTCAGGTTCTTTCTAGTATTGTCATATACACCCTCTGCCACAATGGTACTACCCTTTGGTATCTTCACCATTTTTTTGAAGGTATAGAAGTATTGCCAGTTAAAGTCCCATTCAGGTATAGATATTAAGCGTATCGTATCACCATTAGGTTTTAGTGCGTAGGCTTTAAAACTCTTACCTAGCAAGTGCATATGTGGATTGACTGTAAGTACTGATATATCTTTAGGTATTGTCAGCTTACTGTGTACTTTCTTTACTGTATTAGGTTGTATAATAAGGTCTGGCTCTACAGGAGATATGCCTAAAGTACCTAGTTGAAATTCTTGTACAGGACGTTTAGGCTTTTCTTTTGCAAAGAAGATGTTGATATATGAACTATCCCATATCTCTTCGCTAGTAGTAAAGCCATAATGCAGGTCGTTCAACAAAAACACTCCTTTACGAGGTAGGTGATAACCACCTATACCATCAGGATAACGTTGCCCTTCAGTACCCGGCAGATAGTTCACTACAGACTTTTGTAATGTTGGGTAGCTACCGTCATCATTAGGAAGGTCTAAGCGTTCGTATGCTTGCACTATGGTACTATCACTTACCATATCTACTATACGGTCGCCACCAAAAACATCATCCTTCTCATCGTACTTGTACTTTATCATATCACCATTTACATGGTGTACTACATTATTATTACCAGCTGAAAACTCTATAAGGCTTGCGTAGGTATCTGCAGGTAACTCAAAAGGAACTTTTACCAGTAAGAACTTATCTCTATTCTGTGCAGGTAGTAAATATGGCTTAACAGCGATACGCATATCCGGCGTACCTACCAATGAGCCCTTAGGATAGGTTGGCACTTCAGGCAGCTTGTCTTGAGGACCTTCAAGCAAACCATCTTCCAGCCAACGCTCTAATATTCTTATATCGTCTTCGCTCAATATCTTCTGACCTACAAACTCAGTATAATGAGGGTCGGCAGGCCATGGAGGCATTATCTTGTTCTTAGTAGAATATACAATACCTGAAGAGTAATTGACATCGTCTTGATACGTTATCAGGTTAAAGTGTCCCGAGCCTTCTGGTCGGTGACAATTAGTACAATTCTTATATAATATAGGAGCTACATGCTCTGTATAGTTCACTTTCCCAATAATACCGTCACTACAGCTATACAATGTAGCTGCAAAAACAGAGACCAGTAAAAGGCTAAGTAGTTTTCTTTTTCGAACCATTTTCCTGTTTGGAGATTTTACCAAGCAAAACGCTTACGTTCAGATCGTAACCTATCAAAATTACAAGAGTGTTGAGCCATATCCAAACCATAAAGGCCATCAATGTACCGATGGACCCATATACTTTGTTGTAATGAATGAAGTTGTTCACCAAGAAGAAGAATACTGCTGATGTTATCAAACACATAAAAGTGCTGAACACTGCACCCGGAGATAGATATTTGACCCTATGACTAAGTGATGGACCATATCGATAGATAATAGCAATGACATTGAATATAATAAGTGCTACTACTACCAAACTTATCCACCTTGTAAGGTTTACCACGAATATATTACCCCCAAAATGACCTAATAAAAAACCATTCAATGCTCTACTCTGGAAGATGAGTACAAAGATACTAGTTAACCCAAGCAGTAATAAGAGAACGGTCATTTTGATAGCTACCCAACGTTGCTTTAAACCATTGCGCCGTACATGCACAGACAGGTGTTTTCGTTCAAAGCTTCTTATCAGTCCCATCATTCCATTAGAGGAGAAGAATAATGTGAGCAAGATACCAAAGGATAATACCCCAGTCTGCTCATTATCCATAAAATCGGTAATAATAGCTCCTGCTTGGTCGTATATCTTTTCATTGGGCGTCACCAGTCTCAAGGTGTCTAGTATGGTCTTTTTAACACCGCTAAGTGGTAAATATGGTACTAATGAGAATAGCACAAGTAGCGTAGGTGGCATGGCCATTACAAAGTTGTATGTAACAGCTGCACAACGGTCAAACAGTCTATTATTCTTTAGCTCACTAAAGAAAAAAACGCTTATCTCGTATAGAGACAGGCGTTCCTTACCAGGTAGCTTAATGAATTTAGCCAGCTTTATTACCCACTGTACTATTCTTGTATCAAGAATTATACGTTCAAGTTTGGTCATTACGTCTTATAGACTATAAATTATTTAGAATAAAGTCGGTCATTCTTTTGAACAAATGGTACCTAGTGTTACCGCCAGATATACCATGTGCCTTATTTGGGTAGAACTCGCTATCAAAGTCCTTGCCTGCTGTTCTCAAAGCATCTACCAGCATCATAGAGTTCTGGTGATGTACATTATCATCAGCAGTACCATGTACTAATAAGAACTTACCTGTAAGCCCATCTACCATAGTTATTGGCGCATTATTGTTATATCCGTCCTTATTATCTACAGGTTTACGCATATAACGCTCTGTATAGATATTATCGTATAGAGCCCAGTGTGTTACAGGAGCTACTGCAATACCTGCTTTAAATAGGTCTCCACCTTTGAACATACAAGTACTACTCATAAATCCACCATAACTCCAGCCCCAAATACCTATTCTGTCTCCATCTACGTAAGACATACTTGCCAGTTGCTTAGCAATAGCCATCTGGTCTTTACTTTCTAAGTCTCCAAGTTTAAGGTAGGTCTGTTTTTTAAACTCTTCACCTCTTGCTCCTGTTCCTCGTCCGTCAGCACATACTATTATATATCCTTTCTGTGCCAACATCTGATGCCAGAAGTAATTACCCAAGTAAAACCTATCAGCCACTTGCTGAGAACCCGGCCCACTATATTGGTACATTAGAACTGGATACTTTTTACTCTTATCAAAGTTTGGAGGAGTTATCATATATGCATTCAGGTCGTCCTTTCCATTAGCACTTTTGAAGGTTGTGAACTTGACCTTACCAAGGTCATACTTACTCATAGTTACCGCTAAAGCAATATTGTCTTCCAATGTTCTCACCTTCTCTCCTGAAGCATCTCTTAAATAATAAATAGGAGGTTCATTCAACCTTGAATACTGGTCTAGGAAGTACTGGTAACCTGCTATAGGTGTAATACTGTGCGTTCCATCTTCAGGAGTAAGCGTTTTACGACCTCTACCATTTAGTCTTACAGAGTATAGTTTACGCTCAAGTGGAGAATTAACAGCAGCGGTGTAATAAACTACTTTACTCTTCTTATCTATACCTACAATGTTATCAATGTCATACTTGCCAGGAGTAAGGTCATCTAAACTCTTGCTCTTCCAGTCCCAGCTATATAAGTGATTATACCCATCACGCTCGCTTGTGAATAAGAATGAATGGTCGTCATCCATAAATTCAAGGTTATCATTGATGTCGATATAATACTTATTCTCTTCTGTATATATTACTTCCGAAGAGCCATTATCCGCATCAGCTAAAAGCAGGTCTAGCTTGTTCTGTAATCTGTTCAAGCGATAGATACAAACTTTATCAGACTCGTTTGACCACTTAATGCGTGGAATATACTGGTCGGTCTCTCTACCAACAGACATTTCTGTAGTGACACCATTTTTCAGGTTGTATACTTTTATCCTAACTATAGAGTTGTCCTCACCAGCTTTGGGGTATTTATAAGTATAATTTTTAGGATATAGTCCCCCATATAACTGTAGAGTAAACTCCTTTACACGAGACTCATCAAAACGATAGAATGCGATATACTTACCGTCCTTAGACCACTGAAACGCTTTAGTAAAACCAAACTCTTCTTCATATACCCAGTCACAGTTACCATTTATCACATAGTTCCACTTACCGTCAGATGTTATTTGTACTGTTTCATTCTTAATGAGGTCTTTATAATACAGGTCATTGTTCTTAACAAATGCCACCTTACTACCATCAGGAGAGAAACTAGCATGTAGCACTTTCTCTTCATCTAGCTCAGATAGCTTCCCTGTTTTCATATCGTACACATGTACTATATACTCAGTAGAACGGCGATATATATGGTTGGCATCTGATAGTAATAATATCTTCTGCTCATCATCGCTAAATACATAGCTCTGAAAATCAAGGTCTTTACTGATATATGCACTACGCTCTTTATTACCTGTGCTAAGGTCGTATATACCTATCTCTATGGTCTTAGCTTTATCATTCTTTTCCAGCTTAGTATATCGCTGGCCATCTTTCATTGCATTAAAGCCCGGTACACTTTTAGCTGAAAAGGTGTGGTCTACCCATATATCCTGTAATGTTATTTGCTTTTTGGTGTCTTGAGCAATAGATAAATGGCTGACAGCCAAAGCCACGAATAATAATATATAGCGCATAGTTATTCTCTTGAATACCCAAAAATAGCATCTAAAGACCGTAGGCGGAAATATATTGAGGGCAAATAAGGGGGTAATTTATACTGCACCATACACTAGAAGCTTTAGTAGTACGTTTTAAGATAAACGACCTACAATATGAAAAACTTACTAATAGCATTGACAGTTGTACTATTATGCGCTACAAACGCTTATAGCAACGGTCTTGATACTGACCAGTTAATCTCTATCATTAACAGCAACACCTCAAATGACATCAAGAATATCATTGGTACGCCTGACAGGTCTAGTACTCAAGAATCTCAGGCGATGTGGAACTACAAGAAGAAAAGACTATCTTTTAAAGTTTATCTGGGATGTAAACACACTTGAAATAAATAATATAACAGTTGCATTTACAGACTATCAAACAACTGACTGGAATAGCAAAAATGAGAAAAAGATAGAAACAGGCGCTACTACTATCGCTGATATCATCAACTTATTAGGTATGCCTAAGGACTTTAAAATGCACAAAGATGTGCAGGAAGCTCACTACGTTTATAATAACGCTAGAGTCACACTGAATTTTAAAGACAAGAAATTGACCGGATATCACATATTGACCAACTAAGAGTCAATAGTAGCCTGAATACCTCTATCTATTAGGGCTTCAGCCTTAGGACGTAGTATATCAAAGCTACCACGCTTTACGCCATACTTACCATTGTGATGTATGATAAGAGCACATTGTTCTGCTTGTTCAGTTGAGTGCTCACATACATCTACCAATGATTCGATGACCCAATCAAAAGTATTTACTTCATCATTCCACACAATAAGATTATGAAGTTCTTCGGTCAATACCGCTTCATCTAGGTCTTCTTGTGTCTGCCAACCTGTATCGTTATGAAAATTCTTATTATAACTCATAACAGAAAATGTCCTCTTTTTTGATTTCAAGTACAAAGATATAGAAAATAGTACTTTGTACTACGCGTGAGGGTCATATATCTTTGCAATAATGTATCAGAAAAAAACTATGGAAGAGCTTGGCCGCCTCAGCGCCGAGGAAATGCAGGAGACTGATAAAAAGCCTATTATCGTTATTCTTGACGAAATACGCAGTATGCATAACGTTGGTTCTTCCTTCAGAACAGGGGATAGCTTTGCCATAAACGCTCTTTACCTATGTGGCTATACACCGCAACCTCCACATAGAGACATTCATAAAACAGCACTTGGAGCTACAGAAAGCGTCACTTGGCAACACTTTGAAACCACAACAAAAGCCGTAGAACATGCACGTTCGTTAGGATATAAAGTATATGCTGTAGAGCAAGCTCATAACAGCACCATGCTACAGCAGCTAAATTGGGATAAGCGGGAGCCCATAGCACTAGTATTTGGTAATGAGGTAGATGGTGTAAATGACGAAGTGCTTGCCATAACCGACGGTTGTATCGAAATACCTCAGTACGGCAGCAAGCACTCTCTAAATATATCTGTTAGTCTCGGGGTCGTTTTGTGGGAGCTGGTTCGTTAATTACTTCTGAAACCTAACTGCCAATGATGTTGTAATGACCCCATTCATATTATTGGGCAATACCGCACCTGTGAAGATATCATCTTTACAGATGTATAATTTTGCTTCAGTACGCCAAAGAACATTTTTCATAATGCTTCTGTCAAAACCAAGACTATAACCTTGTGTATTGAAATCATTAGCAGGAGAAACGGGAACAATTATACCCCACTCGTCATGAAAATATTCAGCACGAGCTACCAAATGCGTACTCTTGCTTGCCTGATACCTAGCTATCAAAGCAGTAGTGAACCAACCACGCTGTGTATTATCAACAGGACCATCCTCACTACCTACATCATACAGCAATGTAAACTCAAGCTTTTTAGTAGGCTTATAAATAGCATATAGGTCGCTGAAATAGCGCATACGTGTATCAATAGGGTTTGGATATACACTACCTACAAATGTGCTCCAGTTTACTGTAAACTTATTACTTGGGGTAAATGTAACCTGTGTACCACCTGCGGGAGTTGAATTCCCATTAGCACGGTAGATAGTTTGCCAGCCATTCAGATAGTATAAAGCTAGATACCACTTTTCACTTACATTCTTGTAGCTCAGCCTTACACCTGATTCGTAATAAGGAGAACCCTCAGCAAAAAGGCTACGAGTTAGCGCAGCACAGTCCATACTTATAGCCCCTTCAGGACCAATATGTGATGGCATAACACCTGCATCTAACCACAACTCTCTTGTCTTGTGCAGACGAATACCAACATTTGCTTCATATACATTCTTCATAACACCAGGCTCAGCAGCTAGATTAGCATTAGCATATGTACCTATCATCAATCCAATATTCGCTCTTATTCTTCCCTTTTCATACCCTGCGTGAAGCATAGCTAGGTTTACGTTCACCTCATTATGTCTGTTATGAGAATAGATAAATGAAGGACGACTATTGTTACCAGGTTGGTCAAAGTCATATCCATAGTATATCTCTCCATAGCCTGTAATGGTCAATGGTTTCTTCTCTGTCTGTGCGTTTGCACTTACTGCAAACAAGACTGCTGAAAGGAATAGTAACTTAGATTTCATCATGTCGCAAATATACATGTTGTGCATTTTTAGCAGAATATATATAGCTTTATTCCCAAATTTCTATGCATGCGTTGGAAAGGCAGAAGACAAAGTACAAACGTTGAAGACCGTCGTGGTGGCGGTGGAGGGAAGATCGTTGGTGGCGGTATTGGTGTTCTTGTAATAGCTGTAATTGTCTACTTTTTAGGTGGAGACCCTTCTACTATATTACAACAAGCTGGTTCTGTACAGCAAACACAAACCACAACGCATGTTGGCTCTCAAAAAGAGGAAGAATACAAAGAGTTCGTATCTGTAGTATTAGCAGACACTGAAGACATTTGGAGTAAACTCTTTAATGATATGGGTGGGATCTATGAACCACCTACATTAGTGATATACTCAGGTTCTGTATCTTCTGCTTGTGGAGGAGCTACTTCTGCTTCTGGTCCATTCTACTGCCCCGCAGATAAGAAACTATACATAGACCTTTCTTTCTACGATGAGCTTAGAACCAAGTTTGGCGCACCGGGTGACTTTGCCATGGCTTATGTTGTAGCACATGAAGTAGGACACCATATACAAAACCTGATAGGGGTAGCTAGCAAGATACAAAGCCAACGAGGGCAAGTAAGTCAAGTAGAATACAACAAGCTTTCTGTACGTATGGAGCTACAAGCAGATTTCTTAGCAGGCATGTGGGCACATTATGCTGATAAATGGAAGAATGTATTGGATGATGGAGACATACAAGAGGCATTGCAAGCAGCGCATCAAATAGGCGATGATTACCTACAAAAGCAAGCACAAGGTCGTGTAGTTCCTGATGCCTTTACACATGGTACATCTCAGCAACGTATGTACTGGTTCAAAAAAGGATATACAACAGGAGACTTTGACCAAAGCAACACCTTCGACCCTAATGCTCCTATGTAATATGCTACAACAGCTTAGACCTCTTTTCCTGATATGCTTTTATAAAGTCAGTAACTAAGTAAGCAGCCATTTTGGGTGTCATAGCATCCTTTCTACCATTCCTTAACTCTACTGCCCCCTCTGTCAGGTGGAAGTAAGCGGGGTGAACCGTATGTGCACACCATCCTACAAAGCGTCTGGCTTGTATGGCTGTTATTCCAGATGGTGTAGCAGCACTAGCAAGGCTACCTTCTAAGCAGTCCATATCCAGCTCCATACCTGTCGGCTTACCTTCACATTTATTCATAGCTTTTCTTACTGCATCATAAAAGGTCTTTTGTTCTTTTACGAATATATCTTCATAAAACGAGAAGTATAGGTCTGGGTCGTCATTTACCTCGTCTACAATATCTTGTGCATTGTAATTCTCATGTAGGCCTACAGCACAGTACTTTTCCAGATAACCACCTCTCCTGGCATACCTAAAACCATTACCACTATGTCGTCCTTCCATAGCTCTATAATCACTATGTGGGTCTAGGTTGATACAGTTAAGAGGAGAGCCTAATGCTTGCGAACAACCTTTAAGTATTGGATATGCATTATTATGTCCACCACCTATAACAATAGGAACTTTACCCGCAGCTACTATCTTTTGAATAATAGGAGTTACAGCATTATCCACTTCCGCCACCAACTTTCTAAGACCAGCTACATCACAGTCCTCTGCCTTGGCTAGCTCATCTTCAAAATCAAAGGCTCCTAATACCAACAGTCCTTCACCACTTAACTTATTCGTGCTTTGTACATTAAGAATAGCTTTTAGAGCAGGCTCCCAAAAAGTATGCGTACCTCCTACACCAAGATTTGCTCTTACGCCGATATCTTCAGGTACTCCTAGCAATACGAACTTAGCATCCGTATTAGATAATGCATTCAAGCTATCTACCACAGCTACTCGTTCACCTAGCTTTACTTCTCCTTCCCTCTTTGTTATCAAGCTATTTAGATATACTCTGTCTGCAATTTTGAAACTACTCATTAGGTGTATGTGATTTATAACACAAAAGAACAAAATGCTCACTATAAATGATATATGCTAGGCTCAAATAAAAAATCTCACGAAAAGAAAACCGATATGAAAAAGCTGCCGTACATACTATCAAATAACCAAAATGATAATTTCTATGAAAAGGATTTTACAATTAACGACAGTAGCAATAGCTGCTCTGCTTATGACACAAACGGCCAAGGCAGACCACCTATCTGCTAAATACCTGTTTGCAGCTAGAATGAATGGTGGACAAGAGGTGCCAGCGGTAACGACCAATGCACTAGGCTTGGCCACTTTTTATTTAAATGCTACACAAGACACTCTTTGTGTTGAAATGACCGCAACTGGCCTTAGCGGTTCTATTACAGGCATACATATTCACGATGGTGCTGCTGGTACTAATGGTGCTGTGGTAGTAGACATGATGCCTTATTTAAGTGGTAATCGACTGAAAGGGACAATTACTGGTGCGTCACTTACACCGTCTCTATTGGCTAAAATGTTTGCAGGTGACCTATACCTGAACTTGCACACAGCAGCAAATGCTAATGGTGAGATACGTGGACAGATATTATCTGAAGAAGACAAGGCTATGACTGTAATGCTTAACGGTGCTCAAGAGGTACCTGCTGTCACTACAAGTGCTAGTGGTATGGGTTTCTTTATGCTACAAAAGCACCAAGGCAAACTATCTATTAAGATAGTAACTGATGGGTTAAGCGGTGCTATTACAGGTGCTCACCTACACAATGGTGCAGTAGGAACTAACGGTGCTGTGGTAGAAAACCTTACATCATCTATCAATGGTAATGTAATAATGGCAGATGTTGACCCAACTGCATACCTAACAGACCTAATGAACGGTAATATCTACATCAACATTCACACCGCAGCTAACCCTAATGGTGAGATACGTGGACAATTAATGATGCAACCATATATTCAGTTCGACGCTATGTTAGATACAGCTCAAGAAACTACTCCTGTTATGGGTCCTGATGGTAAAGGTCTTGCATCTGTACGTATCAACTATACTTTCGATACGCTTTGGTACGATGCACAACTAAATAACCTTTCAGGTGCTATTACGGCTGCACACTTCCACAATGGTGAGTTTGGCAACAGTGGTAATGTAATTATTGGAATACCAAATGGTGATATCAATGGTAATGTTATTTCTGGTATGTTCACAGGGGCTGACCTATCAGATTCTCTAATTGAGCATTTATTAGATGGTAGTGCTTACTTGAATATCCACACGTCGGCAAACCCTAACGGTGAAGTAAGAGGACAGGTTTACAGAACTTTCCGTGAAGGTTATACTTATCACCTTAACGGTGCTCAAGAAGTACCTATGGTAACATCTACTGCATCAGGTACAGGTATGGTATCTATAGACCGCGACCAGACAAGTGCACACTATATGATGGTGATAGACGACCTTACTGGATACAGTGCAGCACACTTCCACAATAATGTTGCAGGACAGAATGGTGGAGTTATCTACAACCTTTCTTCTAAGTATAGTAATGGTGGAATATTTGGCTATTGGTTAGATACTGAGGCTACAATGCCTTTCTCTACCGCTAATTCTAACAAGTTCAGAAAAGATAGCGTATATGTGAATGTGCATACTAGTGCAAACGCAAATGGTGAAGTAAGAGGTAATGTGACACGTAACCTGTGTAATATGATACCTACCAGCACTCAAAACATTGGTAATATCAGCGCAGTAGCTAAGCTATACCCTAACCCGGCAAATAGCAAGGCAACATTAGACATCAATTTAGCTACATCTACTGATGCTACTATCAATGTAGTAGATATGATGGGACGTAAAGTATGGTCTACTCAGCAAGAATTGACAAAAGGTGTTAACCGAGTAAACATTCCACTTAATAACGTAACAGCGGGTGTATACTTTGTACAGATAATGAACGGATCAGGTCAACTTACATATAAACTGATAAAAGAATAGGGCATAATGGTTTGGTGAAAATCAAGGGTCGCAGTGTCTACTGTGACCCTTTTTATATGGTAATTATTAGAAACTATACCCTTATCATTTGCATAAAACAGCATTAATGTAACTTTGTATCCTAAAATTCAAGATAAATGTATCCTACAGAGATAGTAGCCCCGATGAAGGCTGAAGTAACAGACAACGGTTTCAAAGAGTTATTAACTACAGAAGATGTTGATAATGCATTGAAACAAGACGGTACAGCTCTATTGTTCATCAATTCAGTATGCGGATGTTCTGCTGGTACAGCACGTCCGGGTGTGATAATGGCTTTGAAAAACACAGAAAACGCTCCTGATCAGGCATTAACGACATTTGCAGGATATGATGTAGATGCGGTAAAACAAGCAAGAGAGTTTCTACTGCCTTACCCTCCATCTTCTCCATGTATTGCTTTATTGAAGAACGGTCAGGTAGTACACATGATCGAGCGTCATATGATCGAAGGTCGTCCGGCAGAGATGATCGCATCAAACCTTATGACAGCTTTTGATGAGCATTGTAACTAGTAGCTAGTAACTAATTATAGTGAAGCACACCAAATATAATGGTGTGCTTTTTACTTTCCGGTCAGTAAATAATTTAGTTTCTTCGCATCTTCTTTTAATTATCAATATCAATTGAAACACGGTAAGATCATAATAATCACTGCTCCATCAGGATCAGGTAAAACAACTCTGGTAAAACGCCTATTAACAGCATTTCCTGAGTTGTCCTTCTCAATATCAGCATGTACTCGCAACCCTAGAACGGGAGAGGAAGATGGCAAAGACTACTACTTTCTTACTGTAGATAGGTTCAAGCAACTGATTGAAGAAGAAGCATTTATTGAGTATGAGATGGTGTATGAAGGAAAGTATTATGGTACATTAAAAAAAGAGATAACAAGAATGTGGAACGAAAACAAAGTTCCACTTATTGATATTGATGTACAAGGTGCTATGAATGTTCAGAAGCAGTATCAAGATACAGCATTGAGTATCTTCATTAAAGCACCTTCTATTGAAGAACTTAGACGTCGCTTAGAAACGAGAGGTACAGAATCTCCTGAAACACTTGAAGAAAGAGTAGCAAAAGCAGCTGAAGAGCTACAATATGCTCCTGAATTTGACCATGTAGTGGTCAATGACGACCTAGAGGTCGCTTACTCACAGCTATTTGATATCATATCAAAATATATTAACGCCTAACAAACAAAATAGTAGCAATATATTATCTTAATGTACTTAGCTACTAAACAAGCCATTTTATTATCTTTGGTATAGTATGGAAACAACAGAACTCCTGTTATATATATTGGGGTGCCTATTGCTTATCGGTTTCTTTGCCGGAACTGAAATAGCCTTTATTTCTGCTAACAAACTGAATATAGAACTACGCAAAAAGCAAGGTTCATTTTCTGGCAGAATATTATCACGTTTTGTAGAGAACCCTGCTGAGTACATTGGTACCAGCCTTGTAGGTGTAAATATCATGTTGGTGATATACGGTCTATTGATGACAGAACTTACAGCACCTCTCCTAGAACGCCTATTCCCCACAGAAGGAGCAGGACAATATGCACATCTATTTGAGTACCTACATCTAGTAATAGATACTGTCATTGCTACAATTGTGGTACTGATATTAGCAGAATTCTTACCCAAAGCAATATTCCGTTCTAAGGCTGACCAAGCCTTGAGAATACTAAGCCTGCCTATGCAGCTTATGTATGTTATACTCTACCCTTTGGCTAAGATATTTGTAGCTATATCTGAGTTCATACTAAAGTACTTATTCAATGTTAGGATAAAGGAGAATAAACCTGTATTCAACCGTGTAGACTTAGAACACTTTGTAAAACAGACCTTGCACGGACACGAGAATGAAAACAATGAGCTAAATACCGAGCTTTTTGAGAATGCTCTATACTTGGTAAATGTAAAGATACGCAAGTGCATGATACCAAGGAATGAGGTAGAAGCCATAGATATCAATACACCAATTGATGATGTAAGGCAAACATTTATTGATACTAAGCTCTCTAAGATATTAGTATATGATGGCTCTATTGACAATATAGTAGGTTACACACACCACCTTGACCTTAACCGTAAGCCAAAAACACTAAAAGAAGTATTACATACGATATCTGCGATACCCGAGACCATGAGTGCTGTAGATCTAATGAATAGATTTACCAAAGAGCGCAAAAGCATAGCATGGGTAGTAGATGAGTTTGGTGGTACGGCAGGTATAGTGACGATGGAAGACGTACTGGAAGAGATATTTGGAGATATCAATGATGAGTTTGACGAGGAAGAGCATGTGGAAGAGCAATTATCAGAGAATGAGTATCTTTTCTCAGGAAGATTAGAGCTGGATTATCTAAATGAGAAATACGATTTCCACTTCCCTACTGATGACTCAGAAACACTATCCGGCTATATTATCACCAACCACGAGACAATACCTAAAATCAAAGAACGAATAATAATTGATCATTACGAGTTTGATACTTTATTGGTGAGTGATACACGTATTGAAAC
>CAZPDA010000054.1:0-15518 GCA_964585115.1 uncultured Flavipsychrobacter sp. | reverse complement strand
ATGTTACTCCAATATTAACTGAATGTTAAGTTGATAAATGCAAACATTTCACATACTTTTTATATAGGAAATACCATATATAATGTTATGCCTAGATTCTTATAACCCTACATTAACTTTGCAGTAATGAACACGAGAACTATTTTTCTTAAAAACATTGCGCAAACATCTCCAGAGCCAATGGCGTTGGATATAATAAAAGCGGAAGGCAACTATTTATATACAAGAGAGGGGAAGAAATACCTGGACATAATTGGAGGTATTAGTGTATGCAACCTAGGCCATGGCAATCAACAGGTCAAGAATGCGATCAAAACACAAACTGACAACTACCTACACGTAATGGTATATGGAGAGCTGATACAAAGCCCTCAAACTGAATATGCCAGCTCCTTGGCAGAGCATCTACCTGAAGGTTTGGATAGTGTGTACTTTACCAATTCAGGAGCAGAAGCTACAGAAGGCGCTTTAAAACTAGCAAGAAGGGTAACGGGAAAAACAGATATAGTGGCTGCAAATAACAGCTATCATGGGTCTACCCTAGGCGCACTTAGTGTAATGGGGGATGAGTATTGGCGCAATGCATACCGACCATTATTACCAGGCGTTCACCACCACGATTACAATAGCCGCTCATTTATAGATGCTATAGATGAGAAAACATCTTGTGTACTTATAGAAACAATTCAGGCTGAAGCTGGCGTTATAGAACCTAATATAGATTGGCTAAAAGCTATCAGAACTAAATGTGATAAGGTAGGTGCACTACTTATCTTCGACGAGATACAGTGTGGCTTCGGCAGAACGGGTACACTTTGGGGTTTTGAACACTATAATATAATACCTGATATCATACTATTAGGGAAAGCCCTTGGTGGAGGTATGCCTCTAGGTGCATTCATATCATCATACGATAACATGCAAACATTTACCAATAACCCAATATTAGGTCACATTACTACTTTTGGTGGTCATCCTGTTAGCTGTGCCGCAGGCGATGCAGCTTTATCTGTATTATTGAGTTCTAACCTATTAGACCAAGTAGAACAGAAAGGACAACTTTTTAAACAACACCTGAAACACTCTAGCATCAAAGCTGTTAGAAATAAAGGTCTTCTTCTAGCTGTAGAGCTTGAGGATATGGATGCTGTGCTTGCTTGTATCAAACAATGTCTTGAAAAAGGCCTATTTACAGATTGGTTCTTATTTGCATCAAACTGTATACGCGTAGCACCGCCACTTACTATTACCGAAGAAGAAATAAAAAAAGCTTGCGATATTATCACAAGCTCACTATAAAACGATAAAGGGTCTTACTCTTTACTAAAGACACCTCTCCACACTATTGCAGCAGCTATACCACCTACTATCGGAGCAACAATGAACAACCATAGCTGTTGCAAAGCCTTTCCACCAGCAAAAACCGCAGGACCAATGCTTCTTGCAGGGTTCACAGAAGTTCCAGTAATAGGTATAGCCACCATGTGTATCAACACTAGTGTCAACCCTATAGCTAAACCAGCCATAGTACTGTTACCAAACTTTGAGGTAACATTAAATATGACAAATAAGAATAGGAAGGTCAATACTGCTTCTGCGATAAAAGCAGATCGAACATTATAACCTCCTAGATACCCTTCGCCCCAGCCATTTGCACCATGAGCCCACTCTCCAGGTTCAAATCCGGGCTGACCTGTTTGCAATATGTATAATACGCCTACTGCTATTAATGCTCCTAGTACTTGAGCAATGATATAACCTACAGTGTCTGAAATATTTATCTTTCCGGCTACTAACATTGATATAGTAATAGCGGGGTTGATATGACAACCTGATATAGGGCCAATTGCATATGCCATAACAACTACAGCCAAACCGAATGCAAAAGCTATACCTAGCAAGCCTAAACCTGCAGGTCCTGATGAAGATACACCTGCTATCACAGCAGCGCCACAACCAAAAAGAACCAAAGTGAAAGTGCCGATCAATTCAGCAATATATTTTTTCATAGCATATATTTTTTAAAACAAAATACATCTATTCTGTTTAACTATATGCATATTTCTATACGAATAAAGTCGACATTTCGTGTCGACTTTATAACAATATATTGAGTAACTAAGCTTTTTATAATGCAATAAGCACTTCTCTTGTCGAACCATTTACAGTAACAGAGGCCCTGTCGTCACATGCTCCATCTCCATAGTCCATAGATCTTCTTGTAGCATCTTCAGGTGTAATTCTTACAACACCACTTCTTACCCAGTTGCAATCCATGGACATCTGCAATGGCTGTAAAATCTCAGTTGTGTATTTCTGACCGGTATTACGTTTCATCTCACCCACACCATCTATTTCAAAGACATCATCATGAACCGGAGTAGTAGTAAGCCCAGATGTCCAAGCATAAGTGTAATTACCCGACCCTTCTACAGAACCTTCTCTTGGATCTGGCGTAAATACTTCTCCGTTAAACGTTACAGAGTAATAATATCTACCAAAGTTATCTAACCCTCTACCAGTAACCTCTTTAGTACCCATTATCTTACTATCATTCAAGAAATAATTACTAGGTTCTACTCTACGATAATGCATACTATCTTTATAATCCCCTGAATAGTAAACTATTAGCTTACCTCTTCTATACTTACCATCAAAGCATAAACAATCCTGCTGACCAAAATCAATTGTCATTGCATCTAGAGCACCCGTAGTATCGATACTTATAGAGGCACAAGTTGCCAATGAGTTAGCTCCTCCTGTTAGAGCTCTAATAGATATAACATCAAGATCGTTGAATGCACTTACTAAGCGTGCCTGATCTTCAGCATACTCAGTATTCTCTGTACCATTATCATCATCTTTGTTGCACCCTATTATTGACACAGCGCCTAAGGCTAATACCAATACAGTAGTAAGCACCTGTATGTTCCTAGTTGACATATAATATTTTTTACTATTCAGACTTGTTGATTAACGTAAATATAAAGATATAACATGCATGTTATATCCAAAAGCCTTAAACATACTATCCTCCAAAATATTTTATACCTACATTTGCGCAAAATTATTTCAATAATATGCAATTAGCTATCATAGGTACGGGATATGTAGGGTTGGTAACAGGCACCTGCTTTGCTGAAACAGGAAACGATGTAGTATGTATTGATATTAATGAGGACAAAATCAATAAATTAAGAAAAGGAGAATCTCCAATATATGAGCCGGGGTTAGATGTACTACTAGAACGAAACATTAAAGAAAAACGCCTAACCTTTACTACTGACCTTGCTGATGGTATAAAAGATGCACAAGTAATATTTCTTGCCTTACCTACTCCTCCTGGTAAAGATGGTGCTGCAGATCTTCAATATGTGCTAAATGTAGCTAAAGACCTAAGTAAAATCATTACAAAATATACTGTTATTGTTAATAAAAGCACCGTACCTGTAGGTACTGCTGAAAAAGTATCAGCGGTTTTAGCAAAAGGTCTTGATAGTGAACTTTATGATGTAGTCTCAAACCCTGAATTCTTAAGAGAAGGTGTAGCTGTAGATGACTTTCTAAGGCCAGACCGTGTTGTTATCGGGACATCTTCTAATAAAGCTCAGAAACTAATGGAAGAACTTTACCAACCATTTGTTCGTCAGGGTAACCCAATATACTTTATGAATGAGCGTTCATCTGAAATGACCAAATACGCTGCTAACTCTTATTTAGCTATGCGTATCTCTTTCATGAATGAGATGGCAAACCTCTGTGAAAAAGCGGGAGCAGATGTAGATATGGTACGTGTAGGTATGGGTAGCGATAGCCGTATTGGCAAGCGTTTCCTATTCCCGGGTGTCGGGTATGGCGGTAGCTGTTTCCCTAAGGATGTTCAGGCTTTGGCGCGTACAGCTCGCGAACATGAATACGATTTCCAACTGGTAAATACAGTAGTTAATGTAAACCAAAAACAGAAAACGGTACTAGGTAAAAAGATAAAAGAGGTTTTTGGTAACGACCTAAGTAATAGAACTTTTGCTATATGGGGTCTTGCATTCAAGCCTGAGACCGATGACATACGTGAGGCTCCTGCATTAGAATTGATAAATGAGCTAGTAGAAGCAGGTGCAAATGTTCGTGTATACGACCCTGAAGCAATGGAAAATGTAAAGGGAGTTGTAGGGGATAGCATATACTATGCTAAAGACCAATATGACGCGATCGAGTCTGCTGACGCTCTAGTAATAGTAACAGAGTGGAGCGAGTTCCGCAATCCTAACTTTAATAAGATATCAGAACTGTTGGCTCACCCATTCATTTTTGATGGACGTAATGTGTACACACTTGACAAAATGAAGCAACTTGGTTTCTACTACGAAAGTATTGGTAGAGATCTAGTACATGGGAACTTGAGAGAACAGCTGCCTGCAATGCAGACAGAAATAAGAGATAGAGGCACAAAAGACTAATTAACTACCAACATTACAAATAACATTATAATGAGCGATAAAAAACGTGTTTTAGTTACCGGTGCTGCGGGATTCCTAGGGTCTCACCTTTGCGACCGCTTTATAAAAGAAGGTTGTGAGGTAATAGGTATGGACAACCTGCTTACAGGTAACATTAAAAACATTGAACATCTTTTTCCTCTTAAAGAGTTTCAATTCTACCATCACGATGTAACTAAATTCGTACACGTTCCCGGTAAAATTGATTACATCATGCACTTTGCATCTCCTGCTAGTCCTATCGACTATTTGAAGATGCCTATTCAAACGTTGAAAGTTGGTGCCTTAGGTACGCACAATCTACTGGGTCTTGCTAAAGCTAAAGGTGCGCGTATACTAGTCGCTTCTACATCTGAGGTCTATGGTGACCCACTTGTACACCCACAAAGTGAGGAGTATTGGGGTAATGTAAACCCGATAGGTCCACGCGGTGTATATGACGAGGCTAAACGTTTTATGGAGAGTATTACAATGGCTTACCATAATTACCATAATGTTGAAACACGCATTGTTCGTATATTCAACACATACGGTCCTCGTATGCGTCTGGATGACGGCCGTGCACTACCAACATTCATGAGCCAAGCATTAAGAGGTGAAGACGTAACTGTATTTGGTGATGGTTCTCAAACTCGCTCTTTCTGTTATTGCGACGACCTTGTTGATGGTATCTACAGATTACTATTATCAGACTACCACAAGCCTGTTAATATTGGTAACCCTGTAGAGATCAGCCTGAAAGATTTTGCAGAAGAGGTGATATCTCTAACGGGGTCTAAGTCTAAGATCATTTACGAACCGCTACCACAGGACGACCCTAAACAACGTAAGCCGAACATTACTAAGGCTAAAGAACTACTAAGCTGGGAACCAAAAGTAGACCGTAGCGAAGGCCTTAAGCGTACGTTAGAATACTTCAAGAAACACATCTAATAATCTGATGTTAGTCATAATAAAAAAGCTGCTCAATGAGCAGCTTTTTTAATGCCTTATATACCACGCTTTCTATTTCACTAGGTCACCTTCTAACTCGAGTACTTGCGTTTCATATACTTTTAGGTTGTAAGCAGCAGTATACAGCCTTACTAAGGCTTGCACATAACTATTTTCAGCTTCTCTAGCCTCCAGTGAGTTTGCTATACCAACTTTAAAACGCTCTCGCTGTATATCCAGATTCTCCTTAGCAGCTGTGATGTTCTCTTGCTCCAACTTATACGCGGCAACTGCCATTTTGTAATTTGTCCAAGTGGTACGATATTGTCTGCCTATCTCAGTAGTCTGCAACCCATACAGCAGCTCTGTACGCATAGCTTGCAATGAAGCCACCTTTACATTTCTCCTTACATTGCCACCATTATATAGGGGAACATTTAGTGTTAGCCCTGCACTTGGTCCGTATGATTGATTAAATAATGCAAACCCTGCCTGACTACGTGTTCTGTTATAAGCATAGCTTCCATTAAAGTCTAATGTGGGCAAATAGCTACTCTTAGCTATCTTAACATCAGACTTAGCTATAGCAAGGTTTTGCACCGCTAGCAATATGCTGGGGTTCTTATCCAGCAGATACTCTTTGGTCTGCGGCTTCAGACCAACATTAAGGTTTAAGGTATCTTCTACTCGATATGTTTCACTAGCACCTTTACCCATCAATACATTGAGTGTGGCAAAAGATGAGTTTATAGCCGATAACTGTCCTAATGAATCTGACTGTCGTGAATTATAGTCTACTCTAGCTTGCAGGTAATCAACTTTGGCAGAAGAGCCCGTTTCAAATTTTGCCTTAGAAAGTAGCATCCTTGTTCTGGCCAAAGAGAGTCCGGTATCTATAGCTATTTGCTGCTGCTGCTGCCATACTACTTGTGCATAGGCTTGTACTACCTGTGATATTACTTCCTGCACCTGCTGCTTTAATTGCAAGTTTGCCGCTCCCTCTAGTTGCCCAAGCTGTTTTTTCAATAAAAACATTCTACCTCCATCGAACAGTGTCCAATTAAGGTTCACGGCTCCATTATAACTGAAAGAGCCTGCATTGTCTCTTTGCTGTACATCACCTGTAGCAAATTCTATTCTAGTATTCTGGCTACTACCATTCACACCACCTGTAGCACTGATATCCGGCAAGATACCTGCATTACCTAAAGTATTATTAGTTGATGCTTGTTCTACATCATTCTTAGCAATACGTATATTAAAGTTGCTCTGCAATGCATTAGCAATAGCATCTTCAAGCGTCAATAGTTCTTGCGCCTCTGCATTAAACCCAATAATGAGCGTAAATATTATGAGAACTTTCTTCAACATTTATTCGTCTAATTTTTCAATGGCAGTTGGTGTTTTCACTTTTCTTCTGGATAAGAAAGTATACATCACCGGCACAATAAATAAGGATAATACTAATGAGAACAATATTCCACCAACAATAACAATACCTAATGGTACACGGCTAGTAGACGCTGCTCCTAGTGACAATGCTAATGGCAATGCCCCAAACATCATTGCGAAGCTGGTCATAAGTATCGGGCGTAGGCGCATTTTTGCAGCATATACCGCAGCTTCCATTTTAGCTATTCCTTTCTCTCGCTGCTGATTGGCATATTCTACTATCAAAATACCATTCTTGGTCACCAAACCAATAAGCATGATCAAACCTATCTTAGAGAAGATATTTAATGTGTGCCCAAACAACCATAAACATAAAAATGCTCCTGCAAAAGCAAGTGGTACAGTAAGCATAATTATCAGCGGATCGATAAAGCTTTCGAACTGTGCTGAAAGTACCAAGTATATCAATACCAGTGCTAGTATAAGTGCGAACCAAGTATTAGATGCGCTCTCTGCAAAGTCTTTTGACGCACCACCTAACGAGGTTGTAAAACTATCATCTATAACACCTTCATCCTTCAACTTATTAAATATCTGGTCCATCGCCTCTAGGCCATCTCCAATAGTATATCCTGGAGCTAAACCAGAGATTATTGTAGCAGACTTATAGCGGTTATAGTGATACATCTGTGCTGGGCTTGTAGTCTCTACTAACTCTACAAGGTTATCTATAGATACCATCTCTCCGCTTCCACTTCTCACATAAAATTGCTTCAAGTCTACAGGAGCCTCCCTATTTGGTCTTGACACCTGCCCTAAAACTTGATACTGCTTACCGTTCTTTGTAAAGTATCCTAGTCGCTTGTTACTCAAAGCGAATTGTAACGTCTGTGCCACCTCTTCTATTGACACACCCATTTGCGAGGCTTTCTCCCTATCTATAGAAACTGTTAGCTCTGGCTTATTGAACTTAAGGTCTGCATCCACTCCTCTAAATACAGGATTATTATTTGCTTCGTCCAAAAACCTTGGCAAAACTGTAGACAGCTTATCAAAATTGACGTTTTGCAGGATATATACTATAGGGTAATTACTACCTCCACGCTGTACAGAGATGGTCTGCTCTTGCATGGCAAATGCCTTACCATAGTTATACTGCTGTAGGTTCTTATTGACCATATTCACGATCTCATTCTGACTTCTTGTCCTCTCGGACGCATCTACTAATGGCACAAAAGAAAAACCCGTATTCACTGCACCCGAACCTGTAAAACCAGGGGCTGTTACAGATAATATCACACGCTTTTCAGGCACACTGTCTATAAGCATCTGCACCACATTGTTCATGTAGTTCTCCATAGCATCGTAAGACGTACCTTCAGGTGCAGTTGCAGATATTCTAAACCTGTTCTTATCTTCCATAGGGGCCAGCTCACTTTGCAACGACAGCCCGAAAACTACCAACATTGCTACTGACGCAAGCATACCTGTTACCGCTATCCACTTGTGCTTCATGATCCACTTCACACCTTTCTGATAGCCATTTTCCATACCTGCAAAGAAAGGTTCTGTACGTAGGTAGAACTTAGAAGGCTTGTGCACCTTCCTGGTCATATATACATTCAATACGGGTGTCAACGTCAAAGAAACAAATGCAGAGATCAGAACTGCTCCCGCTACTACTATCCCAAATTCCTTGAACAAACTACCTGTAAACCCTTCCATGAACACAATAGGGATAAACACGATAGCTAATGTGATAGAGGTGGCTATAATAGCAAAATAGATCTCCTCACTACCCTCACGCGCAGCCTTATGTTTATTCATACCGCGCTCCAGCTTCTTGTATATATTCTCTGTTACTACAATACCATCATCCACCACAAGACCTGTTGCCAATACTATAGCAAGAAGCGTAAGGATATTAATAGTGAAACCCATTATGTACATAATGAAGAATGCCCCTATCAAACTCACAGGAATATCTAATAAAGGACGCACCGCTATCAGCCAGTCCCTAAAGAACAGGTAGATAATAAGAATTACCAATGCTATAGCTATGAATAAGGTCTCCTCTACCTCAGTGATAGACTTTTTGATGTATTGTGTATTATCCAACGCCACATCCAAATTAAAGTCATCCGGCACTTCATCCTTTAGCTCCTCATATCTTTTGTAGAACTCATCAGCTATCGACACATAGTTTGCTCCGGGCTGTGGAGTTATTGCCAGCGCGATCATCGGCACATTACTCTCCTTCAATATAGTCTCTTCATTCTCCGGTCCTAATGCTGCTTGCCCTATCTGCTTAAAACGTATATCGGCACCATTTACATTCTTAACTATAAAATTGTCAAAATCTTGTTCTGTATAGAGTCTACCAAATGTTCTTACAGAAAGCTCTGTTTGACTACCGGATAGTTTACCAGAAGGAAGCTCAATATTTTGTCTATTAAGCGCTGCCTGCACATCAGAGAAGGTAATACCATACCCTGCCATTTTTATAGGGTCTAGCCAAAGACGCATAGCGTAGCGTTTCTCTCCCCATATTCTAATATAAGCTACACCAGGTATCGTTTGTAGTCGTTCTAGCAAAACATTCTCTGCATACTCAGTAAGCTCTAGTTGATTCTTAGTGGTACTCTCCACCGTCATAGAGATTATAGTACCGGCACTGGCATCTGCCTTTGATACTACAGGTGGGGCATCTATATCCTGAGGGAGGTTCCTTACCGCTTGTGATACCTTATCCCTAACATCATTTGCGGCTGCCTCCAGATCTACACTCAGGTCAAACTCAACAGTAATATTACTATTACCTAATGCACTGGTCGATGAGATACTCTTGATACCTGCAATACCATTTATCGATTTCTCTAGTGGTTCCGTTATTTGCGACTCAACGATATCAGGGTTTGCTCCCGCATAAGATGTTCTTACGTTTATGATCGGCGGATCGATAGACGGATAATCTCTGACGCCCAAGGAGTTGAACCCTATAGCACCAAAAATGATGATGATTATATTTAGTACGACCGCTAAAACAGGGCGCTTTAGCGATATTGATGGAAGACTCATGTAATTCGTTTACCTAAGATTGCGCCAAAGATAAGGAGATAAACACTGCTGCCATCCTCTATCATTGTCTATACAACCATTTTAATTAGTTATATAGTAACCATACTCATTTGGGGATTCACCTTAGTACAATTAAATTTGCCGCATCAGAAAACTATTTAAAACTAGATAATTATGGCACATTCACTTCCTGCATTGAACTATGCTTTCGATGCACTAGAACCACATATTGATGCGCAAACTATGGAGATCCACCACGATAAACACCATAATGCGTACGTAACAAAACTTAATGAAGCCATAGCAGGTACTGATGCTGAAGGTAAGTCTCTTGAAGAGCTTATGGCTAATATATCTAACTACTCAGGTGCTGTTCGCAACAACGGTGGTGGTCACTACAACCATACTCTATTTTGGGACATCTTAGGACCAAATGGTGGAGAACCTACTGGTGACCTTCTTAATGCTATCAACGATGCTTTTGGCTCTGTTGATGCTATGAAAGAAAAAGTAAACGCTGCTGGCGCTACTCGTTTTGGTAGTGGTTGGGCATGGGTTATCGTTAAAGACGGTAAGCTAGAGGTTTGCTCTACACCTAACCAAGACAATCCTTTAATGGACATTGCTGAAGTAAAAGGCACTCCGATCTTAGGTATAGATGTATGGGAGCACGCTTACTACCTTAAGTATCAGAACAAGCGTCCTGACTACTTAGGTGCTGTATGGAACGTGATCAACTGGGATGCAGTTGCCGCACGTTACAACGCTGCTAAATAAGCTTCAAACTTAATATCAGATTAAAAAGCCACATTTATTGTGGCTTTTTTTATTGGGCATATACTAAAAAGAGAATAGGTATCGTTTCCAAATCCTAAATCACACATTATGCCTAATAAACTAATATTAGTGCCGCTACTGCTGTGCAGCATGATGGCAAACGCGCAAGACCAGACCATTGACCTTTCAAAGACCAAGACACACAAACAACATGAACTAGGCTTGATAGGTGGTACCAGCTTTGGTTACAGTAATGTTTCGGGGAACCTAGGTGCACAATACAAGCGCTGGACAAAACCGAACAAGGCATTCCGACTCAATTTATCTTTTGGTGAATACACTGGCGGCTCGTACGCTCAACGTATAGGCACATCCGGAGATACTATCATAGAAAAAGTCACCCGTACACAAGTGCCGGTATTCTACTTGGGTGGAGGTATTGAAGCTCAGCGACAATTCTACAAGCGTGTATTCTTGTACGCTGCTATAGATGCACAGGTAGGCTATGGGCGTGGCAATACTACAGAAACAACCACAAGATCTGTCTGGAATGATAACTATAGTTACTTCTCTGCAACGCCTACCGGCATACAAGACCAAGTCACTTATTTTAGTGCATCTGTAACACCTTATGTTGGTGCAAAATTCCAATTCAGCAGAATAAGCTTTGGTACAGAAATATCAGCAATACAAACAGAACTAGTAAAAGTTGACGGCCCCCGAAGCTTCGGCACTAGCTCTATCAATATGGATATAGGGAACTATGTACAAAGGGTATTTGTACATTACCGATTCTAAACGCACAATGCAAAAAGCCTGCTAATAGCAGGCTTTTTTTAGAAACACTTTAATTCATTATCCTCCACCGATACCAAAAGAGAAGCCTAACCCTAGTATGATACCACCTGGTGTTAGTAACCTCATGGTTGTTCTCCCTACATCGTCCAAAGTATGATTAGATAATATAGTGTAATCATTATTAGAAAGATTTACAGAATAACCTAACTGTAAGTAAAAGCGATGACCTCGATTACCAAGGTTGAAAAACCTATAACCTGCTACAAAAACATTTGCTGTCGGATTTAGGTCCAAGGTTACATCCTGCTCACCCACAGTTGTAGACATTGGTGTTGTGAAATCTTCTAGCCCGGTATTATAAGTGGCACCTGTACCTATTGCCCACCCTCTGTTACAATCGCTCTTGAAATAGAACCTTCCTTCCAAATATGTTTTATATCCCCAAGAACTTAAACCTACTCCTGTACCGATAGAGAGATACTCCGTGGCAGGAAAGTCAAAATTAACACCTAATAGACCTGTTTGATTATTGATGCCCGTACTTAGCCCGATGTATACTTTAGGACAATTATTATTGACTGTAACTGTGCGACGCTGCGCATTTACAGTAATAGCAGTACATAATACCACTATTACCAAGAGTATTTTTTTGCTCATAGGATATATATTTGGTGTAGTAAATATAATACTAAAGGTCTGATAACATAGCCCTAGCCTGCTGGTTGTCAGGGTGCTTCTTTAATAAATGCTCCAAGTAATTTTTAGCCTTATCATCTTGCTGACTGAAGTGATGCCATACCGCAAGGTTTATCAGGGTTTGCTCATGGTCAGGGTCTAGCTCATGGGCTTTCATTAAGTGGTCGTAAGCTAATGTCTTAGCTCTTTCCTGCATGTAAATATACCCAAGATTATTATGAGCAGATTGATACTGTGGATTCTGGTCTATGATGAACTGAAATACATCTTTTGCTTCTTTCACCTTGCCAAGCATCAGCAAACACGAACCATATTTATTCTGAAAATCTAAAGCATAAGGCTTAATATCAATAGCTTTTTTATACCAAGGAAGTGCATTCTCAGACTTTCCTTTCTGGTAATATGCTTCACCTACACGATAAGCTGCCCAAGCATCTTTAATTACTTCAGGCTGAACGTCCTTAGCATATTTTATCACATCATCATACCGGTCTAGTAAATAGTAAGCGCGGATATAGTCGATATTGTTCTTCTTGGCTTCCGATGCTTTATCCTTATTCAGGTAGAATATAGCAGAATCTATCAAGCCTTTATTAGGGTTGTATCGCTCAAAGAACTCCATATAACCTCGGGCTTTTGTTATAGCATCTACATTATCATTGTTAAAGCATTCAAGACCTAGAAATGCGGTTATCTCTTTTACCTGCTTATCGTCCATAGGTTGCTTACGGATATAATGGTCTGTAACTGCTACGTGTGGTATATCTATACTACCATTCTTTGGCATATGGCATTTGATACAGTCATTACCATTCTTTGCATTTCTCACACTCAACACCTCCGTACACTGTACCGTTTGTTGGTCGCCATGACAACTATTACATGCATTGATGTATTGCGATTGTGGGGTAAACTTCACACTCACATGCGGGTCGTGACAAGTGATGCAACTCATCTTTCCAGAACTTACATAGCAGTTACTTTTCTTCATGCGCTCCACATGCGATGCCATTATCATTTTATCCTGTGCACCTTCATACTGTGGCATGAACACATTCATCACTTCTGACAATTGCATACCGGGTCTGAAGTCAAAGAAGGTTTTCCCATCATTCAGTACAGCTATACCTTGCAAATGGCAACGTTGACAAATATTATTCTGAAGCTCTGTAGACAACCTTCTAGGATTGACAATAGTATAGTCAGGCCCTTTAGAGGTATCTACTATATTACCTGCCATCTTTTGCGCTACGTGCAAACTACCCGGCCCGTGACAACGCTCACAATCAATTCCTCTTTTAATACTAGTATATTTATTTAAGCTATTAGGCTCAAACTCTGGCAATCCATTATGGCAACTCATACACTCCAGCTGGATAGTACGGCTAAAGCGACTACTTGCTCCTTCTTCAAAACCCGGAGCAAGGTCCCACTTACCCTTTTGAGTATAGAATGTTATAGGAGCTTGGTATAGATAACCATTTACATTGAAGATATGAGAATTGGTGTGCTGTCCGGAACCTACTATATAGTTGACCTGCTGCACTCGTTTATGAACAGTATCTCTACCCTTCAAACGATACTCTATTATATAAAGGCTATCATCATCCCAATAAGGCTTGTAGTAATAATCCAGCTCTTTATCATATACAATAGCATGCTTGGGCGAGAAGTCTGCTGCAGACTTTTCTCTACTAGCTATATCATAAGATTGCCCCATACCTGTTTGTATAAAGCTCTCATACACCTCGTAGTGACAGCCTTTACAGGTTTCCATGCCTACATAGTGCACACTGCTGTCATATACATTCAGCCACTTAGACCTTGACGTGTCTGTAACAACATCATTGGGCTTATCAGGCGTATTGCAAAATAGCCCCGGTAGCACTATGGCTACCGCAGCAAACAATATCAAAGCAAGTTTTACTTTACGAGAATGCATGCCTTTCAAATTTAGCACAATAGCAGCACTATCGTATTAATTGAAGATGGCTAATGTATAGTTTGATTTACCTCTTTGTATCAATAAGTACTTATCGTTCAACAAATGTTCTGCTTGTAGCTTATGACCAATATCTGTCACCTTCTCTTTATTGATGCTCAATCCGCCACCTTGCACTAGCTTTCTTGCTTCGCCCTTAGAAGAGAAGACGTTATTATCAGCAAGGAAGGTCAGTAGGTCTGCACCTTCACCATCCAAGTCGGCTTTATTACCTTCTACCTGCGGCACACCATCCATTACTTCCAACAGTTGTTTTTCATTAAATTTCTTTAGCAGCTCTACCGCAGCATTGCCCTTACTAAACAATATACCCGACGCTTGTTGTGCAAACGAAAGGTCTTCTTCACTATGCACCAATGTTGTCAGCTCTTCCGCCAGTGCTTTTTGCAATGCTCTTTGATGAGGAGCTTCTTTATGTTGAGCTACAAGCTCTTTTATCTCCTCTACACTACGGAAAGAAAATACTAATATCAGTTTCTCAGCTTCTTCATCAGACAATCCTAACCAAAACTGGTAGAACTGGTATGGAGAAGTACGCTCAGGGTCAAGCCATATATTACCGCTCTCTGTTTTACCAAATTTGCTACCATCACTCTTGGTTATCAATGGGCTGGTGAATGCAAAACCTTCGCCTTCACCCATACGGCGTATCAGCTCAGTACCCGTGGTCATATTGCCCCATTGGTCTGCTCCGCCAAACTGTATTTTTACGTTATGGTTCTTATTCAGATAGTAGAAATCATATGCTTGTATCAACTGGTAGCTAAACTCTGTAAATGAAAGCCCTGTTTCCAGTCTCTTCTTCACAGAATCTTTAGCCATCATGTAGCCCACAGTTATGTGCTTACCTACGTCACGGATGAAGTGCAGGAAACTATAATCCTTCAACCAATCGTAGTTATTTACCATTACCGCGGCGTTTTCCTTAGATGGGTCAAAATCTAAGAATTTCTCCAACTGCTTACGAATACCGCTTACGTTTTGTTCCAAAGCGTTAGCATCCAAAAGGTTACGCTCTTGAGATTTACCCGAAGGGTCTCCGATCATACCCGTAGCACCACCTAATAAAGCATAAGGCTTGTGTCCTGCCCTTTGCAAACGCATTAGCAATGTGATCTGCAACAAGCTGCCCACATGCAAGCTATCTGCCGTTGGGTCAAAGCCCACGTAGCCCGAAGTCACTTCTTTTTTCAGTTGGTCTTCGGCACCCGGCATAATGTCTTGCAATAGGTTTCTTTCTCTTAATTCTTTTATTAGGTCCATTTTATGTGCTTATTATCTAAAGACTGGCAAAAATAAGGTTTCCATGCTTGTTATATGAACAACATTAAAAAAACAGTAAAAAC
>CAZPDA010000053.1:0-15551 GCA_964585115.1 uncultured Flavipsychrobacter sp. | reverse complement strand
TGTATGCTATGTGTAGATTTCTTTCTATTCATTTTATAATATATAGTTGCGTCTACTCTATAGTATGCTGGCGTTCGCTGGGTAAAGTATTTATCGTTAACATATACAGTCTTATCTTGTGTAATAGACTCTTGTAGGTTAATAGGTGTTTCTCTTAACCCTCCACTATAAAGAATTTTACCACTAACACCTAAGATGTTTTTCCCATTATTGCCAACCTTGAATTCTTTACCTCCTAGCACGTTAAATTGATGTCCTCTATTGAATAGCGTGTTATAAGTAGCGCCTCCATATGTTGTGTAGGTTGACTTGTATAAAGAACCCGTTAAGCTAAAGAAGTAGTTGTCTCTGAATGGTTTTTCAAAGCTGATGTCAATACCATAATTCTGTCCTGTGCCATCACTTACAAGTGGGTCTGTATCTCCTAGAGAATAGATGTCAAAAGCATTTAGTAGAGAAAATCCACTACTGTCATTCTGCTCAACAGGTATGCTGTATAGGTGTTGGTAGTATACCTCTGTATTGAAGCGTATGCCAAGAGGTAATACTGTTTTGTAACCTGCTACAAAATGTGCTGCTCTAAGTAGATCAAGATCTTTATTAGGATATGTACTGGTCGCATTTTGGTCTTTATTTTGGAATAGATAAGTTGATACATGCTCAGGTCTGCTGTGCAGCCCTGCGGCAAGTGTATATGTGTGTTTATCTGTTTGGTATGTAGCAGATACACGTGGTTCTATGCTATACTTATTGTTAAGTGCATAGTAAGACCCATGTAGACCGCTTATAATGGTAAGCTTGTTCGATGCTCTGAATTTCCATTGTGTGTATGCTTGATAAAACTGTGTGCTGCCTTCTCCTTCTAGATATGATTTCCATTTGTGCTCATCTTCATCAAAGAATTTGCCATCCATGCTATAAGCTAAGTGTTGTGCAATGACACCTGCTCTTACAGTGCTTCTTTTGTTAAGTTTTGTGTTATAAAGAATAGAAGCTCTATATGCTGTATTTGTAAAAGATTCATCACTTACATGCACAGACCTATAATCTGATGACGGATTCAGTGTATCTATAGTTTCAAAATCCTTGTTGTAAGAAGTTGATAAAACTGTTTTTATATAAGAGTTGCTCCCTAAGAAGTAAGCATGTGTAACACCAACTACTCCCATTCTACTGTTAGCTTTTATAGAGAAGTTTGGGTCGTCGTCATTCCATTTAGTGCTATCTTTTGTTGCGTCTTTATTAGCGGAGTTGTAACCTCCTAGTCCGAAGATGGAGAAATTGCCTGCTTTTTGTGTTGGTATATTTATTTTAAAAGAAGCATCTTGATAGGCTGGTAATACACCGCCGAAGTCAAAGAACCCATTCAATAGTGCAAGGGTAGAGTAGCGATAGTTGAACAAATAAGTAGCGCCACCTCCTTTTTTGAAAGGACCTTCACTCGCTATCTCAGTACCTAATGCGCCAATTTGAAATGTGTGTTCGCGTCTATCTTTATTACCATTACGAAAGTTCATATCGAACACACCTGATAATGCGTTACCCATCTCGGCAGGAAAGGCTCCTGTGTAGAAGTCTGATGTCCCCAGCATGCTAGGGTTCAGCATACTAATTGCACCACCGGATGTACCTAATGAACCGAAGTGGTTAGGGCTTGGTATCTCAATACCTTCCAGCCTCCATAATACTCCTTTTGGTGAGTTGCCTCTTACTACTATGCCGTTATCCATATCACCACCATTAGAAACTCCCATAAAGTTCATGGCCATACGTGCAGGGTCTGCAAGAGACCCTGCATAGCGTTTGGTCTCTTCTACAGAAAAAGAACGTGCACTTATTGTTGCAAATTCGTTTAGTGCTTCACCTGTTCCATTTGTAGCCTTAACGGTTACCTCATTCAATTGTTGTAGGCTTTCCGTTAGTGTCATGTTCAGCTCTAATGTTTTGCCAGATGTTACTAGTACCTCAGCTGCAGTCCTTTCTTCATAACCCATATATGTGTAGCGGATAGTATGCCTGCCTATAGGTACGTTGTCAATAGTATAGTATCCGTTATCATCAGTTACTGCATTAAGCTGTGTATTGTCTAGCAGCACTACTAATACACCCACAAGTGGTTGGTTTGATTCAGAATCTTTTACAAGTCCTCTTACTGTTTGTGTTAGTTGCTTTTTTGTTTGTGCCTGACTTATTAGAGCAGTACATAACAATAAGTAGATAACTGATATGTATTTAATGCGTAGCATGGTTATTGTGTGTTGTTTATAAGACAAGCGTATTGATATATACCCCTATCGTAACTACAAGTTTTTTTAGGTAAGTGGATACTTATTAGAATAGGAATTGAATACCACCAATTGCACCGAAGTATATTCCTTGAACATATCCCATGTCATTGTTGCCCCAAGCATAGCTGTCTACTACGCTGTTATTATAGTTGTCAGAATGAGCAAAGTAGTTAAATGTAGGTCCCCCGAATAGTTCTACATTACCAAAGCGCACAGCAGGTAGTATTCTCAGAGATGAGTTGAATTCAGCATCTTCTTCAAAGTCAGATAAGCTGGTAGCAACACCTTCAAAGTTGATACGGAAATGTTTACTAAGGTTCAAGTGTGCACCCATACCAAGTTCTACTGCCATTATAGGGTTGTCGTAGTCATAGTATTTAAAGTTAGACCCTATACCAACTATACCATATAATACACGACCACCAGACCTAAATGAGATCATATTGGTTAGGTTGTTATCTACAGTAATACCGATTGATTTTTCGCCTTTGCGAATAATGTTGATGAACCCTATCGGGTAATCACAGCTATCAGCAATATTCATGAATCCGGAAACCTGTACAGCAGATACATCTCTTGCTATGTTTAAAAATGGAGAGGCTTGTACCGTTACATCTCTACCCACGTTCATAAATCCGGACAGTTGTGCTCCCTTAACGTCAGAAGATACATTCATGAACCCTGCTACTTGAGCACCGTTCACAGTTTTGGCAATATTCATAAAACCTCCGCCTTGCACTCCTTGTACGTGTTCTAACGTAAGGTTTGCAAAGCCACCTAATTGAACACCGTTCGTATATCCTGCAAATGACATGAAGCCTCCTGCTTGTGCACCTGTAGCTTCACCACCTACTACGTTCATGAATCCTGCAAGTTGTGCTCCTTTGGCATCACCTAGAATTGCATTTGCAAAGCCAGAACCAATAAAGCCATTAGCATCATTTTTTACAAAGCTGGCAAAGCCAGATGCGCAAAAAGCTTTTTCTCCGCCTGATATGCCAGCTATAGCATGCAGTGAAAAAATGTTATTGTATTCAATAGCTCTGATGCCGTTAGTACTGAGTGGGTATATAAGCCCTATGTGAGCATAACCTGTCTTCTCCTTTTTGTCTTGTGCAGTTGCATTGAATGCAAGTGACAGACCAAGTACTGCTGTTATAATTGATTTGAGTGTCATAATAATTATCCTTTGTTATAATGACACTCAACACTTGTTTTACCCCTATATAAAAAGTGAGTTTTTTTAGAAAAACATTAGACCGATAGAGCCACCAAACCAGCTTAGTCCATCACTACCAACACGAGTAGTGCCATAACCTGCTCTAGGTAGGTCTAGTTTATAGGTGCCATCTTCTGTAATCACCTGAGTTGTTTGGTTTGAGGAGTAGATATTGTACGTAGGCCCTCCGAATATTGTGATGAATTTATACAACTTGAAATTTAAATGTACATGAGCCTTTGTAAGGATATTTGTATTGTCAAGGTTGCCCAGATATACGTATTGTGCTGTTCCTTCTCCGGCAATAGCTAACCTTTTGCTAAGTTTAATTTCTGTACCAAAACCATACCCAACTGACAGTGCTAGGTTCTCTTTAGTAGAGTTGACAGCCCCTAAAAATATATTGTAAAGCTTCGGACTTCCTGTTTTTATAGCAAGGTTATAATCAAAAGTCTCATTGTAATATAGCGCGAATTTGTGATAGCCTTTGAATACGATATTTAGAAAACCAACACTAACACCTGAAGATGTATCGGATATGTTTATGAATCCTACCTGTGCACCATCCATCTTTTTTGCCAAGTTGAAGAACCCCGCTATTTGTGTGCCGTTGATCTCTTTAGCACTAACATTGAAGAATCCCGCTATTTGTGTGCCATCTACTTCTTTGGCAATGTTTCCAAAGCCAGCGACCTGCATACCAATTACTTTTTTGCCGGTGAGATTTGCCAAGCCCGCAGCTTGTAGTCCTATCGTGTTGCCCCCTGCGTGATTGTAAAGTCCGCTAGCTTGTATGCCTATTAGGTCGCCACCAGCCATAGAGCTGACACCACTTGCCTGTAACCCAATAACAGAGTCAAGAGCAAAATTGTATAGTCCTGCTCCTTGTACGCCAGCCATGTCATCGCCCACTATGTTGAATAGTCCTGCAGCCTGTAGATAGCTAGCATCGTTTTTATTAATGTTGAAAAGTCCTCCTATTTCTACACCTTTTACCCCACCTGTATAGCCCCCTAGTAAATTGACCGATGCTTTGTTCACGGTATTGGAACTCATGCGTCCATGGGTGCTTAGTCCGGGCACTAGTGATGCTTGGTACGGCCTGTCTACGAAGAATTTGCCAAGGTTTAGGCTCTGCGCTTTTTGTTTAGATGTTAAGAAGAAGCTGGCCCACCATGTACGCTCTACACCATCGCCTACTACCACGCTATCCAGCATGAAGTTTTTTGGTGCTATAGTTAGATTCAGCTCTTGATTATATCCTGGTGATAGAACAATAGCGGTATCGTTATACCAAGACTTTTTAATACTTAATTGAGCAGATGGGTAGCGGTCCTTTAGCTTTATTTTAAAGTAGCCGGAGCCGTCTGTCAACGAAGCAACAAGTTGGTCTTTTTCAAAAACACTTACATCTTTTAACCCCTCCCCTGTTTGTGCATCTTTTATAAAGCCGGATACATACCAGTATTTAGTAGCATCTATCTGTAGTATCAAGTATTTACCAGTTTGTTTATAATGATATCTGTCTGGAAATAATTGGTCTAGAACTTCTTGTACAGGCTTGTTGATAGCATTGATCGTAACTATGCTATCTGCATTAAGTATGTTACTGTTGTAAGAGAAAACAAATCCTCCCTGGTCGCTCATAGCGTTGAGTACATCTCTAACAGGTTGTTTATTGGCTTGTACAGTTACTTTTTGGTATAAAGCATTTTGTGCATCAGCTATATTAGCTGTGCACAGAAGCATGCATGTAGCAATGCATAGTTTCAGGAGTACGGCAAAGTATCTCATGTGGTAGTAGTGCTAAGACTTATTTTATTATTATTTGGTCGCCTTTGTGTTCTATATTGATGTTGATAGAATCTTTGTAGGTTTCTTGGATAACGTTGAATA
Organism: uncultured Flavipsychrobacter sp.; assembly: GCA_964585115.1. Classification (GTDB taxonomy): domain Bacteria; phylum Bacteroidota; class Bacteroidia; order Chitinophagales; family Chitinophagaceae; genus UBA5543. The sequence continues at coordinate 10,148 of CAZPDA010000053.1, read as the reverse complement.
TCATATCAAGAGACTCATTACTGAATCGTGTACTAAGCTGTATATCTTTTAGCTTTTTGTTCTTGATCTTGATGTCTTTATCGTAAGCCTCGTTCAGTACTTCTACTAGTCTCCATAGTGGCGTTGCATCGCAAACAAATTCTTTGGTCCTGTAGTAGTTATATAAATTGTCTTTGCTTTTCAGTTTTATAGGTGCCAAGCTATTAGCTTTTACTACTGCTACTTCATCAGGAGTTAACCGTACTGCATTTTTATTCTTACTTACAGTTACTATACCTGTAGCTACTACAACTTCTGTTTTGTCGTTTGTACTTTTTACATTGAATGATGTACCTACTACTCTTACGGTCACGCCATCTACGTCTATGATGAAAGGTTTATCCTTGTTAGGTGTTACGTCAAAGAAAGCTTCGCCATGTAGTGTTACATTTCTTGTTTTGCCTTTGAAGTTCTTATGATAACTGATAGATGAATTCTTATTAAGCGTCACAACTGTTCCGTCAGGTAGGGTCTCTGTAGTAACAGCTAGTCCTGATCCTACGGTCATCATTCTGTTATTCATCAAGTAAGCAGTAAGCCCACCACCTGCTATCAGGAGCATGATAGCCGCAGCTCTTAACCATGTAGTAAAGCTTTTAGGTTTGTCTTTAGCTGCTGTAGGGAATGGAACTGTATTTGCTTTTGTAGCATCATTACGTTCTACTCTTTGTTGAAAACGTGCCCATGCATCGTTTACATCTACAGTACTATTTACAGCAATACGCTTGCTGTTACCCCATATCTTTTTGAAATGGTCGTAGTGCTGCTGATGTTCTTCACTTTCTTTCAGCCACTCCTGCACTTGTTGCTCCTCTTGTGCAGATGTCTCTCCAAGCATTTGCTTGGTCAACAGCTCATCGGTTATATGTTGATTTTTGTTCACTTCGTTCTAAATGTTTTACTGGTTCAGTAAAAAGATCATTAACACAATTAAATAGTCGGACAGTTTCTGTCTCATTAACTTCAGTGCCTTGCCCATTTGGTTCTCTATGGTCTTTACAGATAAGTTTAGCTTGTCAGCGATCTCTCTGTATTTCAATTCCTCGAACCTGCTCATCTGAAAAATGGTCCTACATTGTTCAGGCAGTTCATTCATGGCTTTGGTAAGCCTTACTTCCAATTCTTTTAGGTTAGTTTGGTCGGCAGTGTTATCAGAGTGGTCGGTATGGTACCCTGCATGGGCTTGATACTCAGACCTTACTTTGTTGTGCTTTATCATGTTCAGGCTCTCATTGTACACCGATCTGTACAGGTAGGCAGGTATGGAATCAAGAGTATTTATCCGTTCTTTTTTCTCCCACAGTTTATAGAACACGTTCTGCACAACCTCTTCTGCACTGTCTTCATCCTTTAGTATTGAGCATGCATAGGCATGTAGGCTTTTAAAGTGCTCTTTGAAAACCTGCTCAAATACAATAGAACTGTCGACAGTAGGCGCTATGGTTTCTGTCATGCTATTTTCCATTCGTGTATTAGCGTATCTTATGTCAAAGATAAGAGCTTCTTCCAACGGTCTATTTTATTAGAAGACAAGCCAAAAAGAAAATACCCCTACGTGTAGAGGCATTTTTTATAAAAAATATTGACTGTAGTTATAAGTGGTTATTTGTCAGGTGATTAGTTACTCCACTGCTACCATTTTCTCTTGTAATATATCATCACCTTCCATCAGGCGTATATAATACTTACCTGCAGGAACGTCTTTTGCCTCAAATTCCACACGGAATCTATGACCTGCTTTGCCAAATCGCTTATCCTCAAACACAGGCTGCCTCAAAGTGCCCTGCTCATCATATATGCCTAGTGTTAGTGTCTTTGCTTCTTTTAAACGTTCTTCAAAAACCGCATATATTTTAAGTGGTTTGGGGTCGTAGGGTACTTCACCTGCTGTTGTGTTAAGGCTTGTTGCTACATAATAGGTAGGCAGCGGCTTCCCGGTAAGTGCAGCTAGGTGTGCAATTAACTTCTTAGATATGGCTTCTCTACTGTTGTCATATACATCTCTGAGGCTATGGTCGTTTGTAATTACCCATACCGCAGATTGCCCCAAGTCATCGAAGAGGTAGTTCTGTTTGATGAACCTAAGTACAGACTTAAGGGTGTCACTACCTACATGTGAGAAGCTGTAATTCAACTCTTTATATGGTGCCCTTCTGCTGCTATAGCCACAAAAGGTCTGTACTTCTACATAGTTGGTTTTGAATGGCTGAAGTACCAGCATTTCTTCCCCTGCTAGTATTAGCGGTTGATAGCCCGATGAGTCAGGAGATAGTATCACACCTTGGTCCATCGTGACCATTAGCATAGAGCCCCCATTATTTGTGAGTTCTATTTTAAGTCCCTTTCCTCTATAGCTATTACCCGTAGTGGTAGCTTTTAGCGACACCATATTATTGGCTAATGCCTTTGATAACTCTATACGCGTAACGCCTGCAAAGGCATGGCTAGCAAAGGCAAAAAGAAAGGAGAGAGTAAGCAGCTTTTTCATAAAGGTGGATTTGGTACTAATATATAGATATTAGTTAGTACATATGAAGCACCCGTTTCTGTTTTGCAAATATTTAACCCATTTGCATTATTGCTGTTAAAACCGTTTTACTCTTACAATATTATTGCAGCTATTTAGTTGTGTTCTCCAGTATTACAAATGGCACTCCGTCTTTTATCCATCGATCTACCAAGCCGCTCGGAGGTACAACTTCAAATGCTAATGAGCCAAGTACAATATCTTTATCTCCATCTCCATCCATATCTGCAGCATCCATTACTATCCATCTCCCCATAGTAGGGTCGTTTAATGTAGTAGCTGTAAAGTTGAACTGTCCGTCATTCTCTAAATAGACAAAGCTCTCTTCGGGGTGGTTCTGATAATCGGGGAAGAAAGAGATAGCTGCAATGTCTATGTCCCCATCCATATCATAATCTGCAGGCATAGCAGCATAGGCACCATTTAGCTGGAAGAAGTGTTTTTGTGTGAAGTTGTTTTTGCCATCATTCATAAATATATATATACCATGATAGTGCTTCAATATGGGAGGGAAGTCTGCATTGTCTCCTGCTGTGTATATAATGTCATCAAAGCCATCGAAATTTAAGTCGTAAAGCTGAAAATAGGTAGAGCCGTATGATGGAGGAAGTTGTAGAATTGTTTCTTCTCTGAATTTTCCATCACCCTCATTGTAGTATATAAAAAAGCCTTCATCACCTTGCCCAAACAGTGCTATAATATCTTCTTTGCCATCATTATTCATGTCTTTGATGTATGCTTTTAGTGCACCGGGCTTATTACGTAGTATTCTTTTCTCAAAAGTACCGTTACCATTATTATGCCACCATGCTAGCATGCCTGTCCATTTAGCAAATTCACAAGTAACTATATCCATCTCCCCATCTCCATCAAGGTCGGCATAGCTACTATGTACTGGTCTGCGTAGAGAGTCTATTATCTTGGATGGCTTTGCGCCTGTGCTTTTCGGTAGGGAAAGTATGTGCCCGCTTCCTACATCTGTAGGAGAAAAGGAGCCCATCATCGTAATAAGGTAAGTATTGGTAAACTCTTGCATCCATACAGGAGACTCGCCAAGCTTAGCTCCTAGTATAAAGTCCATATTAGCGGCAGAGAAAACAGATAGTGTTTGAGAATTAGCATCTCCTGCAAAAATTGCATGGTTCACAGTGTCTATTTTTATCATTGTGACACTTGGTGGCGACATGCGGTAGTTGCATGCTTTAGTACGGAAGTGCTTTAGCCCTTTAGTGATATTTAGTGGTTTAGGCTCAATAGGCTTTTCGGGGGCATTGCTTAAATAGTATGCTTTTATCTTCTGCCATTCTTCTTGAGTAACAACTTGCGTCTTTGGGAAAATACCAGATCGTGCGATGGCGTTCCTTTCTGCATCATTGGTGCCGTACATGCTTTTTAATGAGTCATGCTCTAGTATACCTAAGAATACGCCCATTCGTGGAAGCATATACTTGTCCCAGGATGTTTTGTCTAGTAGTTCCGGTTCAGGTACTTTATGACAGCTTGCACAGTATGTTTGCGCCAGTTGTTTCCCCTCTTCTGTATTGTTGTTAGGCTGGTTACATGCTACAGTAATAAGTAGCGCAATTGCTATACCTGATAGTATAATACTCCTCATCGATAAAAGAAAGTTGATCGACTAAGATAGGCAATGTATAGAGTAGGTTATTAATGCTAGTATTGTCTTTTTGTTATTTTAAAAGAGTCAATTATACCAGCGCACGCAATTAAACCCTTTTACATCAATATTGCAAGCAGTTAATAATTAGGTAACGATTAGTTCACTAAACTGTTAACTATAGCTAATACTCCCGAAACAATTTGGTAACACTGCTGCTTCAATTTTGTGAAAAATTACAACCACATGAAGAAATTATTTCTACTTACTGCAATTTGCGGCGCAGCACTAAGTGCAAACGCTCAGATTCCTTTCCCTGTAAATACTACAGTTGATTGGGATGCGAAAACGGTTACAATGCCGGTTTCTCAATTGAAAGTTCAACCAATATTCGTTGGTGGAACGGATACAGTTGTTACTACTGCTACTTATGGTAATGCAGCTGGTAAGACTCTAGCAAAAGAATGGCATGACTTTATCGGTATAGTTCCTGATACTACTGGTGGCGCTATCGGTTGGGTAGTTGTTAACCACGAGATGGTAGCTAAAGATGATATGATCGGTGATGGTGGTGGAATGACTTGTTTCAAGATCAAGAGAACTACTGGTGACGTTCTTGAGGTTATGGAGCAAACACTACCTGATGGTCGTCAAGGTAAATTTTTCAACGTAGACTTCGTTAATACTGTGGGTGAAACTGGTATGAACTGTGGTGGTATATCTGCTTCTCACATTGGTCGTGTATGGACGGCTGAAGAGTGGTTCCGTACTAGCACAGCTAGCATTTATGATAATGGTAATGGTGTTCGTGATACTGCTGATTTTACTATCACTGGTACTGCTTTCTCTAACTTCAATGGTAAGACCATTAAGAAGTACCAAAACTTCAACTGGATGGTAGAGGTTAACCCTAAAGAAGGTAAAGCTGTACGTAAGCAATATAACTGGGGACGTGCAGGATGGGAAGCTGGTGTTGTTATGGCTGATAACAAAACAGTATACCTTTTCGAAGATAACACTCCTGGTATCTTTGCTCGTTTCGTAGCTACTACTGCTGGTGACTTTACTCAAGGTCAGCTTTCAGTTTATAAGCACGACGGTGTAGGTTCTAAGTGGATCAACATAGAGCAAAACCTTGATACGCTTATGCAACTTAGCACAGTAGCTGTTCGTCGTGGTGCTACAATGTTCAACCGTCTTGAGTGGGGTTCTGTTGCTAACGGTAAAGTTTATATTACAGAAACTGGTCGTTCTAGCGTAGGTTCTCGTTTCCAAAACAAGAACGGTTCTATCGCTCCTCCAATGATAGAAGCATATAAGATCCGTTACCAAGCATTGAACGGTACTGCATTCACTGGCACTGATGCTGATGCTGCTGATTCTATAATCAACGGAAAGTTCTCTGACTACTATGGTCGTGTTATAGAGTTCGATCCTGCTACTGAGAACATTCGTCTATACCTTGAGGGTGGTCCTCTAGCTAGCCAGTCTCAGTCTGATCCTAAGTCTTCTTACCCTTCTAAGCACCTTTCTAACCCTGATGGTCTTTCTACTGTAACTATCAACGGTAAAGATTACCTTTTGATCCAAGAAGATATGAACCAAACAGATTGGAACAGTATGCCTGATGGTTATTCTGCTACAAGATGTGAAGCTTGGTTGCTAGATGCGTCTATCACTAACCCAACTGTTAGTGACCTTCAGCGTCTTACTTCAAGTGCTAATTCAGCAGAAATTACAGGTGGTGTTCAGCTTGACAGTAAAACAGTATTGTTGAACTCTCAACACCCTGATCCATCTACATCAGTAAACACTGCTCCTTATAACCACTCTCTTACTTTCGCTATCTCAGGTTTAGATGGTACTCCTCCGGTAGGTCTTAACAACGAAGTTAAAATGAGTAACTTCTCTATCTACCCTAACCCGGTTGCAAGAGAACTACACCTTAGCAAAACTATGGATGTAGCTATCTACAACATGAATGGTCAGCGTATGAATGTATACAGAGGTGTTAGCACTATCGATGTTTCTAACATGGCTGCTGGTACTTATTTTATCCGTAGTGCAGAAGGTGAAACATTGAAGTTCATCATCGAATAATCTTAACCCTTTCGGGTAGTATATAATTGCCGAGGCTTGCTTTTGCAGGCTTCGGCTTCTTTAATAAGAAGATATAATGTGTGAGGTATGAAGAAACTTTTTACAATTACTATTATAGCTACTGCTGTTTTTATTGCTTTTTCAGCATTCGACCAAAAAGCGGAAATGCCATCGGCAACAATAGAAAAGATCCAAGAGCAGCGTTATCAAAACTTCCTCTCTTCGGTAAATGATATGTTATCAACAGCGCGATCGCTTGATGATAATAACCTTGATGTGCTAAGAAAAGGTTTTCTAGCCTCAAGAACAGCATATAAGGAGTGGGAATATCTAGTAGAATATCTAGACCCTGAATTTATCAAGAAAAATATTAATGGAGCACCATTGCCTAAGCAAGAAGAAAACTCATATGGTCCATTTGTCATAGATCCTAGTGGTATGCAAATACTAGATGAGATAATATTTGGTGATGAGGCTGTGGCTCAAAAGGAAAAAATAGTTGATATCATAACACAACTCTACGATATTTTAGATAAGTATAAATTAGTAAGGCACAGAGTATACGATAGGGTAGTGCTAGAAGCTGCTAGAGTAGAACTGATAAGGATGTATACACTTGGCTTGACGGGCTTTGACGTGCCGGCATCGGGCAGTTCTATAACAGATGCCATAACAGTACTTAATACATTGTATAGCGACCTGTCTCTATACAAAGACTTTTTTGACAAAGTAGATGCTGACCTTTATAAGAAGGTGATGAGCGACCTGGATGGTTATCGTAAGTACTTAGTAGCACATAACGACTTTGATAATTTGGATAGGCTTCATGTTTTAAAAGTCTATGTTAACCCTTTATTTGCAAACATACTTACACTGCATAAGAAGAGTGGTATTGAGATGATACATGAGGTAGTTCCTCCTAATTATCTTCCTCCATACAACCACCTTTCTGATAACTTGTTTGCAGAAGACTTCTTAGATCATTATGGTTATATAGCATTGCCTGAAGCGCTGAATAGCCCCGAATTAGTTACCCTTGGTAGAACGTTATTTTTCGACCCTATACTGTCCGGAAATAATAAACGTGCATGTGCTAGTTGTCACGACCCTAAAAAGGGATTTACAGACGGAGAGCCTAAAAGTGTAGCGCTAGACTTTAATGGAACTGTAGACAGAAATGCACCAACGCTTATCAACTGTGTATATAGTAAACGCTTCTTCCACGATATGCGTGCTAATGCCCTTGAAGACCAGATAGAGCATGTATTGACCAGCCAGAAAGAGTTTGGTACAAACATGATGGAGCTGTTGTCTAAAGTGCAAAAGAGCCCTGACTATGTAGCGATGTTTGATAAGGCATTCAAGAATTCAAAAGAACCTAAGATAAATTCGCATACACTTTCATTTGCTATATCTTCTTACGTATCCTCACTAAGGAGTTATAACTCTGTGTTTGATAAATATGCTCGTGGAGAGACCAGCACAATAGATCCTGCGATAGTGAGAGGTTATAATCTATTTATGGGTAAAGCTGTTTGTGGTACTTGTCACTTTGCGCCAAACTTTAATGGTACGGTACCTCCATTGTATAAAGACTCGGAGAGTGAGGTATTAGGAGTTCCTGCGGACCCTTATGCTAAAAAGCCTGTACTTGATGCTGACAGAGGACGTTTCACTGCAAGAATGAAAGAGCCAATGTACTTTCATGAATATGCCTTTAAAACACCTACTGTGCGTAATATAGAACTAACAGCACCTTACATGCATAACGGGGCGTATAAAACGCTTGAAGATGTTGTAGATTTTTATAACAATGGTGGGGGTGTAGGTATTGGAATAGTGATAGAGCACCAGACATTACCGTTTGATAGCCTAAGCCTTAATAAGCAAGAAATGAATGATATAGTTGTGTTTATGAAAGCACTAACAGACACAACTAACCTTACTAATATGCCAACCCAATTGCCACGTTACCCTGACCATACAGCATGGAACAACAGAAAAATAGGAGGTGAGTATTAACCAATTATTACTTACAAAATAAGCCCCAAATTTTGGGGCTTATTTCTTTTATAGAGTACTTTCTAAACTTACCCTTCGGTAAGTCCTTCATTCTGCTTATTTACTTTAGCAACGTTGTCTTGTTTCAGTTGCTTCAGTTTGGCCTTCAGGTCGCTATCTGATATAGCCAGCATATTCATTGCTAAGATGCCTGCATTATGTGCGCCGTTTACGGCAACTGTAGCTACAGGTATATCATTAGGCATTTGTGCTATGGATAGTAGAGAGTCCCACCCGTCAAGGGAGTTACTTGATTTGATAGGAACGCCAATGACAGGTGCCGTGCAAAGTGCCGCAACCATACCCGGTAGATGAGCTGCACCACCTGCGCCCGCTATTATCACTTTTATGCCACGCTCTTCAGCCGTTTTAGCATATTCAAACATATACTCCGGGCTTCTGTGTGCAGAAACTACTTTTATCTCGTAAGGCACACCGAACTTTTTAAGTACGTCTGCCGCTTTGGTCATTATATTCAGGTCAGAGCTGCTGCCCATTATTATACCTACCATGTCTAGTCTATTTTTAAGAGTTGTCTTATGTTGTTTGCGGTTGTTTTAGCTTCGTCCATATTATCTGCAGTTACTACAATATGGCCTAGCTTTCTGCCTTTTCTTATCTCGGTTTTGCCATACCAGTGCACGTGTACACCAGCCATCTTGTAGCACTCATTCAGTGCGTCTTCAAGCTTGTCTTCATTTTCAGGATGCGGACCAAGTATGTTTATCAATACCGTATTGGTAAATATCTTAGTGCTGCCAAGTGGCATGCCTAGTATAGCTCTTAGGTGCTGTTCGTATTGAGAGGTAGTGCAAGCCTCTATGGTATGGTGTCCACTGTTGTGAGGTCTTGGTGCTAGTTCATTCACTATTACAGTCCCCTCTTTGGTCAAAAACATCTCTACAGCCAAAATACCTACTAGGTCTATACTAGTTGCTACTGTCACTGCAAGGTCTCTGGCCTTGTCTGTAATATCAGTATTTAGTCCTGATGGGCACATTTGGTGGTCTAGCACAAAGTTGTTCGGGTCAAAGACCATCAAGGTAGGGTCGTATGTTGCTACCTCGCCATGCTTATTTCTAGCTACTATTACAGATATTTCACTGTCTATATCAATACATTCTTCTAATAGAGATGGCGCAGTAAAAGACTTCTCTATATCAGCTTCACTTTTTATCAGCATTACCCCGTTGCCGTCATAACCACTTGTTCTGGTCTTTAGGCACATTGGGTATCCTGTAATGTTATTCTTTATCTCTTCAGCACCATGCACTGCCACACCGTGTGCCACCGGTATGCCGTGAGACTGTAAGAATTGCTTTTGATGATATTTGTCTTGTATGGTTTTGATGATGTTAGCAGCGGGGTACACCTCTTTGCCATCTTCTGCTAGCTGAGCCAATGCATCTGTATTAACTGCCTCTATTTCAATAGTTACTACATCGTTTTGCTTACCGAAGTTGAGCACGTCTTGTTCGTTCAGTAAGCCGCCTGCCTGAAAAGAACCGGTATAGTTAGATGCGGGAGCGTCTGTGCTTTTATCCATAATAGATACTTTGATCCCCATATCTATGGCGTGTCTTATTAGCATTGACCCTAATTGTCCACCGCCTAGTATACCTACTTTTCTGCTTTCCATGTTCTTGTATTTTTTGCAAATATAGACAAGCCACAGTTAGTAATGGAATTAGGACCAATTACAGTATATTGTAAGTTATAAGCTACTCTTATCAAAGTATAACATTGTGTTATGATAGTATTACTATCGTTTAATCAAATAATACTTTTCTTTGTATAGTATTAGGA